>PUKV01000124.1 GCA_003550645.1 Syntrophomonadaceae bacterium
GCCAGCTATTACGGCGGCGTATGCATCAGCGTGACCAAAACCGCCCTGGCCCACTCCATGTCCTACCCGATCACCGCGGCCCTGCATGTGCCCCACGGCCTGGCCTGCAGCTTCACGCTCCCGGCCCTTTTGGGCTACAATGCCAGGAGTGATGACGGGAGATTGCAGATGGCCGCCGCGATGTCCGGATGCGGCGGGATCAGCGGTCTTTCCCGCCGCCTGGAGGAATTATTTGAAAAAATCGGGGTGCGGGACCTGCTGAAAAAATACAAGCTGGAAACGGACCGGGCCCTTGAACTGGCCGAGCAAATGTTCACCCCCGAACGATCGGGCAACAACCTCTGCCCGGCCACCCTGGAAGACGTAAAGGCCCTCCTAAAAGCCTCCCTGTGACACTAGTGTGTGACACTAGGGACGGGGCATTTTTGTCACGTGTGACATTAGGGACGGGGCAATTTTGTCACATGTGACACTAAGTGACAATAGGGACGGTCCCATATTGTCACATATTCCTGGAGGAGGTTAATTGTTTGATCAGGAAAGAAGGAAATGAGGATTTGCTGTCACCCAATACAACAAAGTGGCCTTTTCTGTTATGTATCCCTCCTAAGGCTTTTTTATTAGCTATACTTTTCTGGCTAGTATTTGCCTGGACTGTATTTATTGTTGTAGACATATTAGGTGTGGTTGATTTAGGAATCAATCGGCCAATGTGGTTATTATTGTTTAATGATCGACCGGTTGAGTGGACACAGTGGTTTCTTTTTGTCTTTGCGGTTGTGGCTAGTGCTTACCTGGCAGGAAGGCTAGATGCCTCAAAAAGAGTAAAAGTGGCCCGGTTCTTCTTTTTATTTTCGATAGGTTTAGGATTGATGTTGATTGAGGATGCAGGTGATATACGTCATGTAATCAGCAGAGAAGTGCAACGAGTGGCTGGTTCAGAAATAATGGGAGTACATTTCAGGGTGGTATCAGACGTACCTTATTTTACCGCTTTGGCATTTATTCCGGTTTATGCTGTCCTTCGTTACGGTCGCTATGTTTGGGAATCAACAAAAATACGTTTTTATCTTGCCTCAGGCTTTCTTTTGTATGCCATAGCTGCCATGGGTTCAGGCATTCGTCACTTAGGTGGTTTTTATATAACAATAGGGGCCTGGATAGATAGGACATTTTTCGGGAATCAGTTTCCAGTTCCAGAGGGTATGACCCAGGAGCGAGCCCATTTTTTCATTGTCGACTCGGTGATAGAAGAGAGCATTGAATTGTTGGCTTTGACAATGATATTTGCTGCAATACTGGCCTATGCTTACGATGTGCGGTTAATGGAAAAGACTAAATCGGCATGACACTGCGTGACGTGACACTAGAGACGGGGCAATTTTGTCATAGGTGCTCTGGGAGAAAGGTAAGTAAAAAATGAAATCCAGGTACAAATTTTTGATGGGGTTACACCTTTTTGTTGGTGTGGGGGCACTTGGCGGCGGCCTGGCCGGAATGCTCGATCCAGAAGAGCCGCTTGGCATACCCGTGGATCTGCTTGAACACAGCCCTTTTGAAAATTATTATATCCCCTCACTGATCCTTTTCACAGTGATCGGCCTGGGCCATGTTTTTAGCGCCCTGGCTACCGTTTACTTTCCCAGGTGCCAGGGTTATATTAGCAGTGTTTTTTCCTGGGCCCTGGTGATCTGGATCGTGGTGCAGGTTATCATAATGAGGATGGCTGCTTTTTTGCATGTCCTGTATTTTCTTCTCGGCCTGGTGGGAGCTATCCTGGCCCTGCGCATTTTGATCGAACAGCGCGCTTTTCCGGTGAACTTGTTTATGAAGGATGGCCCGGATCGAATGTGACAATGTGACAAATTTGCCCCGTCCCCATTGTCACACCCATTGTCACACCCATTGTCACAAGGGAGAAGCTGGATGAAAATAATTTTTGCTGAGTCTCACAACCTCGACCGGCCCGACCCGCTCGGGTCACATCAGTATATCCGCCTGTTCAGGGAAGAAGGCCACGACTGTTTGTGGCTCGGGCCGGCGGTTAGTCCCTTGCACCTGTTTAAACTCGATCCAATCAACCGCCACCGTTTCCGGGTCTGGCGGGAAGGCGGGCGCCAGGTGGACGGTATTGACTGGCTGGTGCCCTTCAGCCTGCTTTTTTATTACAACCTTCCTTTTTTGCGCAGCCATCAGATCGGGCGCAGGCAGTACCGCTTCTGTCTGCCTCCCCTTAAAAATAAGCTGAAGAGCTTTGGATTTTACCCGGCAGATTTGCTCTGGTGCGCCGGACCGGTAGCCTTAAGCCTGCTTGATTTGATTCCCCACAGCCGTAGCTGTTACCGCCTGGCTGACCGCCTGGATAAGTTTAAGGCTATACCGCCGGGGGTGGGTGAACTGCAGAAAGAAATGATCAGGCGGGTTGATTTTGTGCTTGCTACTTCGCAGTCGCTGTTGGAGTGGGCCCGGGAGGTGCGCAGTGAAGGGATTTTTTACCTGCCGAACGGGGTGGGGGAGCATTTTTTTGAAACCGGCCTGGTGAAACCGGCAGACTTTCCCGGTGACGGCAAGCCGGTGGTCGTGTACCTGGGAACCCTTGATACCCGGTTTGACTTAGAAACCCTGGCTCACGGGGTCCTGGCCATGAAAAACTTCCACTTCTTATTGATCGGTCCCCTGACCGATGACAGCTTAAAACCGGGCCTGAAAACCCTGCTGGAGGAAAAAAATATTACCTGGCTTGGACCAAGAGACCACCACCAGGCTCCGGCTTACCTGCAGCATGCCGACCTGGGGTTAATTCCCTTCCAGTTAAATGAGTTAACTGAAGCAGTTAACCCGATCAAGTATTACGAGTACTTAGCCTGCGGGCTGCCGGTGGTAGCTCCGCCGCTGCGGGAACTGGCAGCTATGCAGGGGCCTCTTTATGCCTACCGGGACCGGGAAGGTTTTACGGCAGCCCTGCAAGAAGCCCTGGCAGCCGGAGTAAAGGAACGGGAAGAGGGCCGGGCTTATGCCCGGCAGCAGACCTGGCGAAGCCGTTATGAGGAAATAAAGAGTATTATGGCGGACTAAGTGGGATAAAAGTCTTCTGATAAGCAAGGGTTTGAATGAAGTTGTTATGATGTAGCATTGTAAAGGTAATAAACACAGGCTTGCATCTGAGCCGGAAGGTGAACAAAAGTATTGGTTTCTAAATCCGCAGAGTATAAAAACAATAAAATAAAGGGAAGTAAGCACCCTTGGGCGCCCTGGCTGTCGGTGGTGGTGGTAGGCAGAAACGAAGCTAAAAACCTGCCGAACCTGTTCCGCTCCCTCCCCGGAGGTTCTGAGGTGGAGTGGATTTACGTCGATTCACAGTCCTCTGATGGAAGTGTGGAGGCAGCCCTTGAAGCAGGGGCGCGGGTTTACCTGGTAGCAGAGAATTCTGTATGCAGCCCCGGGACGGGGCGCTATATTGGGACCCTGGAAGCAAAAGGGGAGTGGATCCTCTACCTGGATGGAGATATGGTTTTGCGAAAGGAGTTTATTTGCTTCCTGGAACGGGTAAAGGCGGGCCGGAAAGATGCGGAAGAAAGCATTCCCCCGGACACGGCCGGTTTCGTGGGCCGGACTATTAATCGCTGCCTGGATGAAAAGGGCAGGGTAAAGGAAGTGCGCGATTACGTGGTCCTGGCCCAAAACGAGATGGGCCCGGCCGAAAAGTGGGGCCGGCCGGCCGGATACCACGGCGGGGCGGTGCTCTACAGGCGAAAGCAGGTTTTACAGGCAGGGAATTGGAACCCGGCTTTATACCAGCTGGAAGAGATCGATCTTTACAGCCGGGTGCGGGTCCGGGGAGGTGTGATCAGGGCTGTCGACTTACCCATGGTTGATCATTTTGCTCCTTACCTGGGCCTGGTGGAAAAGTTAAAACTTAACTTTTTACCCCGCTACCGGGGCAAGAATTTATACGGGGCCGGCCAGGCGGTGGCCGCCCGCTTAAAGGCAGGGAATTTTCTCTCTTTTATCCGCTATTATCCCTATCCGTTTGTGGTTCTGGGCGGATTGGTTGCCATCCCGCCCCTGTATTTGATCTGGTCACCTTTACCTTTTTTTATCAACCTGGCCATTATAATCTGGATCGGGGCGGACAAGAAGTGGTATTATTACCTGGTCTACCTGGGCAATTTGCTGCAGATCTGGCGCGGGCTGTTCCGCTACCGGCCCTTTAAACCGGAATACAGAAAGGTTCTAAAACCTTAACTTCCAGGATCATCCCGCTAAGCCGCTGGAAACGGTTCCACCGTTTTCCCTTCGGTCTTAAAGCTATGCTTTATGGGTTGATACTTAATATCAGGATAAATACCGAATCGCCTAGAAAAGGGCAGGAAAAATAAGCATTTGCCAAGAAGTTATATTATAAAGTAACATAAATATGACAGGTTTATTTCACAGGCGGAGTGAAGCGATCATGGGTTTTAAGAACAACGGGGGTCGTGTAAAAACAGGGAGTATACCCAGGTGGCTGGTAGCCCTGGTGGATATCTCCCTGGTCAACCTGGGCCTTTATTTTGCCTTCGTATTTGTAACCGGCGACCTGCAGGGCTTCCAGCTGGAACCGCTGTTCCTGCTTCTGCCCCTTTTATCAGTGGTTACCGTGCTGTTGTTCAGCAACCTGGGTCTTTATTCCCGCCAGTTGAGCGGTTTTATGCCGGTGGTACGTTCCCTGGTTACAGGCGTGATCGGCCTGGCCCTGTTCAGCGTCCTGTTTGCTTTTTGGACCAGGGCCTTTATTTTTCAGCAGGGCGTGTTTTTAGCCGCCCCCTTAATCCAGCTGGCGCTTTTAACCGGCTGGCGCATTCTTTACTGGCGCCTGGAGCTGTGGATCCACGGCCAGAAGAAGCTGCTGGTTATCGGCAGCACGGAAGAGGTGGAGCAGGCCCTGGACAAGCTGATGCGTCTGCCCCGCGGGGTCTTCGAAGTGATCAAGGTTATCGGCCCCGGCAGGATCGAAGAATTTTCACAGTGGCTCCCTCGCTCCGATGCGGTGATGATCACCGGTTCCCTGGAACTGGAACAGAAAAACCGGGTGATCCGGGAGTGTTTTGACCAGAACCGGGAGGGCTTTATAGTTCCCAATCTTTACGAGATTATCCTGACCAGGGCGATGATTACCCAGGTTCATGATACCCCGGTGGTAGAATGCCGGGATATGCAGGTTAGCTTCAGCCAGCTTTTTAGCAAGCGGATCTTCGATCTAACGGCGGCCCTGGTTATGGCGATCCCGGCCATACCGCTTTTACTGGTCTTAAGCATTTTAATTAAAGCTACATCACCCGGGCCGGTGATCTTTGCCCAGGAAAGGGTCGGTTTCCGCAACCGGATTTTCACCCTTTACAAGCTGAGGACCATGATTGATGACGCCGAAGGAGAAAGCGGGCCCGTCTTTACTACCGAAGAGGACGACCGGGTTACACCGGTGGGCCGTTTCCTGCGCGCGACCCGCCTTGATGAACTGCCCCAGATCTATAATGTCCTTAAGGGTGATGTCAGCATTGTCGGGCCCCGTCCGGAGCGCCCCTACTTCGTTAATATATTTGCCGAAGAAATGCCCGAGTATAACCTGCGGCACCTGGTTAAGCCTGGCATAACCGGGCTGGCCCAGGTGGCGGGCTATTATGCCACCAATACCCGGGATAAGCTGCGCTATGATCTCTATTATGTATCCGATCATTCGCTTCTGATGGATTTCAGGATTCTACTTTTAACCATACCGACCCTGTTCAACCGGGAAGCGGCCCGTGGTTTGAGCAAAGAAGCTGTAGGGAGGTTGACATGGCCGAAATCTTAGTTTTAGGCGGCGGGGTGTCCGGCATATCCGCGGCCTACCATGCCCGGCAGGCCGGGCGGGAAGCGGTAATTTTTGAAGCAAGAGCGCGTTACGGGGGCCTGCTTGACCACTTTCACAAGGAGGGTTACCGCTTTGACAACGCCGTCCACTTTGCCTTCAGCAAGAACGAAGCATATTCGGAAGTGCTAAAGAAGGCGGATTTACTCACCCACCGCCCGGAACCGTACAATTACGAACAGGGGCGCTGGTTGAAACACCCGGTACAGAATAACCTTTTTCCTCTCCCGGTGGAAGAAAAGGTGGAGGCGATCAAGGGTTTTATCGAACGTCCCGCGCAAACAGAAGATCCCGATTACCGGCAGTGGCTGTACGAGCAGTTCGGGAAAGTTATCGCCGATCGCTTTCCGGTGCGCTATACGGATAAATACTGGACTGTGCCCCCGGAAAAATTGAGCACGATCTGGATCGGCAACCGCCTGTACCGGCCTTCCCTGGATGAAGTTCTTTACGGGGCCATGACCGACAGCACCCCCCAGACCTACTACCTCCCGGAGATGTTTTATCCCCGGCGCGGGGGATTCCGGGCCATCCTCGACCAGCTGGTAAAAGGCCTTGACCTGCGCACCGGAAAAGAAGCGGTGCGGATCGATCCTTCCCGGCGCTTCGTGGAATGCCGGGACGGGACCCGCGAGTATTACGAGTATCTAATCAGCAGTGTGCCCCTGCCGGAGATGGGAGAAATGGTCGAGGGCGCTCCGGAGGCGGTCAAAGAGGCAGCTTCAGGACTGTGGGCCACCTCGATTGCCCTGGTTTCGATCGGCCTGAAGGTGCCTGAAGCCGGTGATCATCTCTGGTTCTACGTTTACGACCGCGGAATATTGCCGGCCAGGGTGCATGCACCCTACCGCAAGTCACCGGACAACGTCCCGGAAGGCTGCAGTTCCCTGCAGTTCGAAACTTACTTTTCCCGTTACAAGCCGCTGGAACTTTCTGAAGAGACCCTGGTGGATCATGTGGCCGGGGCGGCGGAAAAAATGGGCCTCCTGGATAGAACCGATATTGCCGTAACCGACTGCCGGATCCTGCCTTACGCCAACGTGGTTTTTGAACGCGGCATGAGCGCCAAACGCCGGGTGGTATTAGATTTCCTAACCGAGCAGGGGATTCTTCCCGTGGGCCGCTTCGGGGAGTGGGATTACCTCTGGAGCGACCAGAGCTATTTAAGCGGTAAGAAGGTTGAAAATCTCCCCTGTATGTTATAATTTTAGTGAAGGCGGATTTGGAAAGGAGGCTTGCGCTGATGGCCGGAGACCGGGACAGGGATCAAAACCAAACCCCGGGCGAAGACCTAAACCTGGGCCGGGATCATAACCGGGATGATAGATCAGAAAAGAACCGGGGGCGGGATAAAAACGGCGCTCCGGAATATGAGCGAAAAGCTTCTGCAGAGGATAGGACCAGGGCAGGTAAAGATCAAGAACCGTACTGGTATGACGAGCTTGACCTGGTAAATGGCGAGCATTCCGGCTATACCGGGAGAGGTGAGCGGCGCAGGAATCATAATAAAAGGCCCCTGAAAAAGATCCTGCTCGGGGTTGTTGGAGTGCTTTTATTTCTTCTGGCCGGGGTGGGGGTCTATGGGTACTCCCTCTACAGTGATATGCGGGAGCCGCAGCGCATCTTGCTGGACGAGGCATCATTTGAGCAAGATCATAAGGTGGACAGCGCTTTTTCGGACCGGATAGTCAATATTGCCCTGCTTGGTTTTGACCGCGGCTGGAGCCGGGAAAGAATGGGAGAAGATATCTTCCGACCGGATGCCATCGGGGTGTTTTCAATCAATTTTACCACCGGCGAAGTATCGATTGTGCGCATCACCCGCGATGCTTACGTTCCCATTTACGAGATGGGCGGCATGTATGACAAGATCAACCATTCCTATCTGTTGGGCTACCAGTACGGAGCAGGTGAAGACAGCCATAAGGACGGGATTAAATATACATTAAACACGATCAGCCATACCCTGGGGGACGTCCCAATTCACTATTATGTCTCGGTCGATATGTACTCGGTGATCGAGCTGGTCGACGCCGTGGGCGGTATTTACTACGAGGTGGATGAGACCATCTACGATAAGCACTGGGACGTGGGCCGGATTCTGGTACCGGAAGGTCCGCAGGTTATGGACGGTAAGACTTACCTGCGCTACATGCAGTACCGCGATGATGCCACCGACCAGGATTACGGGCGTATTGACAGGCAGATGAGCCTGCTTGAACAAACCCTAATTTACCTGCGCGATCAGGGCAGATTAACCGATATACCTGCCGTCTACCGGATTTATAAAGATTACGTGGAAACATATTTGAGCTATACCCAGATTGCTGCCCTCACCTATTTCGCCCGGGATCTAAACCTGGACAACCTGCATGTTCACGTTCTGCCGGGCGACGGGCAGACCAAAGACGGCGTTTGGTACCAGATCCTCAGGCAGGAGGAGCGCCTGGAGATTATCCGGGAAGTATTCGGGGTCGAGGCCGACCGGTGGCCCCCGATTGTTTTAGAGGATAGCCCGGAATATTTGGAGGAACAGGAACGCCTGCGCCGGGAAGAAGAAAGGGAGTTCCCCTTTAGAAAAGAAGACAACGGCTCCGGTCCCGGGGACGATGAGCCGGAAGAGCAAACACCTGAGACAGATGATCAACCCGGCGAGACTGGAGATCCGGATGCTGAGAACGCAGAAGACCCTTATGAATCCGGGGAGGAAGAGCCTGCCGACCAGGACTGGGACGACGGGGAGCCAGATCACAGCCAGGAGCCGGACGACGGGGAGCCAGATCACAGCCAGGAGCCGGCAGATGACGGTGACGGCGGTAATGAAAACCGGTAGAAAAGGCAGGGAGAAACATGAATAACCTGTCACCAAAAATAAAACTCTATATCTCGCTGGGGATTGTCTTTTCGATCGTCCTGGTTTCTTTTTCGATTATCTTTTACGGGGTTTACCAGGTTTATTACGATCCGGCTTCCCTGTTCCGCCATGACTTCGGCAGCGGCGGAGACGTAGAAGAGTACTTTGAGGACCGGGTGGGTAATGTTGCCGTTTTAGGTTTGCACAATCGATTAGAAGACAATACTTTCGGCGAAGTCTATTTCGTGGACACCATCCTGGTGGCCTCGCTCAATTTTGACCGTGATTCGGTGACCCTGCTGGCTGTGCCCCGCGATTCGTACGTGGATATTGCCCATACCGCAGACCGGGACCGCATCCGCCAGTCCTACAGTTATGGCTTTGAGGCGGCCGGGGATGAAGGGGACCTGGACCGGCAGCATGAGGAAGGTATGCGCTATGCCCTGGATACAATCGGCAGCTTGCTGGAAGGGCTTGAACTCCATTACTACATCGCCATGGATATCCAGGGACTGGAACAACTGATCACCTCACTCGGGGGGGTCTATTACACGGTGGAGGAAGATATGATCGGACCGACACCGCAGGAATCGTTGTGGGCGGGTCCGCAGATGCTCGACGGGCGCGGTTACCTGACCTATTTAACTTACCGGGAGGATGATGCCCGGGACGACCTGAATCGTATGGAACGCCAGAAGTCTCTGCTACTGGCTACTTTTGACTATTTCCAGGAGATGGGCCTCTTTCGCTACGTCATTCCCACTTATGCGACCTACCGGGAACATGTGCGCACCGATCTGAATTTTAACCAGATCACCGCGCTGACCCTGTTTGCCGCCGAACGCCTGGAAGCAGAAGCCATCTACAGCTATTCTTTGCAGGGTGAGTATTTTTACGCAGGCGATGAAGACACCTACTACCTGGACCTGGATGAAAACAGCAAAAAGGAAGTGATCGATCACATTTCCATGCCATCGCAGCAGAGCGGCAAAGATTAATGACCAAGAAAAAAACCTGCCGCCTCAAAAGATACTGAACTAAAAACAGGAGGAAGCAGACATTGAACCTGAACAGTTGCGGCAATAACGGCAACAGCAAGAAAAACGGACCTAAACCTGATTTTGAAAGCAGGCTGCCCGGTAAACATTGTCTCGTAACCGGAGCAGCTGGTTTTGTTGGATCCCACC
The DNA here is from genome assembly GCA_003550645.1 of Syntrophomonadaceae bacterium. GTDB lineage: Bacteria > Bacillota > Dethiobacteria > DTU022 > DTU022 > B1SED10-74M. The sequence goes on from PUKV01000124.1 coordinate 9,932, forward strand.
TGGCAAAGCGTTTGCTCGAACTGGGCTGCCGGGTCACCGGGATTGACTGCTTTACCGACTATTATGATCGGAGCATTAAGGATAATAACACGGCCCCCCTGCTTAAAGAACCTGGTTTTGCATTGCTCCGGCGCGATCTGGTGGAGATAGAAGATGGCTGGGTAAAGGATGTAGACCTGGTTTTCCACCAGTCAGCCCAGGCCGGGGTCCGGGCCAGCTGGGGGGAAGAGTTTTCCCACTATACCCGCCACAATGTCCTGGCCACCCAGCGTCTCCTGGAATGGGCCCGGCAGAGCAAACCGGAACGCTTTGTTTACGCTTCATCTTCTTCCGTCTACGGCGATACGGGTAAACTGCCCATGCAGGAAGAAGATTTACCCCGGCCCATGTCTCCGTACGGGGTAACCAAGTTGGCCGCTGAACATCTTTGCAATCTATACCATCAGAACTTTGCCGTACCGGCAGTGAGCCTGCGTTACTTCACCGTCTACGGCCCGGGCCAGCGTCCCGACATGGCTTTCCATCGCTTCATTAAAGCGGCGATCGAAGGCCGGGAAGTCCTGATCTACGGCACGGGAGAGCAAACCCGCGATTTTACCTTTGTTGAGGATATTGTGGAGGCAAACCTGCTGGCCGCAGCAGCCCCGAATGCCTCCGGGCGGGTTTATAACATCGGGGGCGGCAGCCGCATCTCGGTCAACGGGGTTCTGGCGCTCCTGGAAAAGCTGGCCGGGAAGCAGGTGCAGGTTAAATATGAGCCGGTCCAGGCCGGTGATCCGCCCCATACTTTTGCCGATACCTCCAGGGCAAAAAAAGAGCTTGGCTTTTTTCCCTCCACCAGCCTGGAAGAAGGGCTCAAGTTGATGTATGAAAGTTTCACCCGGTGAACATAGCAGTAACGGGATCGCTGCTAAACGAGCATAAAGCACAGGTATGAAAATGCCGGTGCGCTGAGCCGGGGCAGTACAGCCTGAAAGATCATCTGGCGCAGCTTTCTGAAGCAGGATGATCAGTTACTTTTTACCTCACGCATTTTTTCAGGCTGGACTCATTTGGATCCAAGCAGGCCGATCTGGTGGCGGGTGAAGTAGAGGACAACGCCGGCGCCGAGCGCGGCGAAAATAAAGAAAGCGATGCTGAACTGCTCCGGCAACAGGGCCCGGGTGGAGCCGACGATCATGCCGGCTAAAAGAAATGAGATCCCGGCCTGGTAGCGCCGGTAGAGGGCGGAGAGGAGCCGGGCCAGGACCAAAAGGCCGAGTGCAAAGCCGCCCCCGAAGAAGGCCAGCTTGAACCACTCCCAGTTTCTGAAGGCAAAGATCACATTATCATAAAGGTTTAGAATGATCAGGACGGCGCTGCCCGAGACGCCGGGTAAAAGCATGGTGGAGCTGGCCAGTGTGCCCCCGATGAAAAAATGTAAATAACCTCCCGGGGGGAGAACGGTAAAAGTCTGCGCCGGTTCGCAGATATAAAACCAGGTCACCAGGAAACCGCACAGTCCGAGCAATACGGGCCCCGCGGAAAGGGATCGGCTGCTGCGAGAATTAATGACCATGGGTACCGAGGCCAGGAGCATGCCCAGCAAAAATGACATGATCACGATGCTGAAATGCTCGAGCAGAAAGCCGATCGTGTAGACACCGGAGAGCCCTCCTGCAGCTACTCCAAGGGCCAGCGGCAGATACGGTTTATAGTTGAATGAAGAGATGTCTTCCAGGAAACGGCGGTAAAACCCGAGGATCAGGATCACCGTTCCGGCGCTAAGGCCGGGCAGGACGAGGGCCACCCCGATAAAGGCTCCCTGCAGGATTTGTTTGATCACGTTTTTATCTCTACTCCTTTAAACAGTCTAGCGGTAAAAAGAGGACTTTAGTAATATATTCCAGGGACCGGGGTGTTCTGTAAAATAAAAGGGTTTGCTTGGCCCGGCTGCATCTTGAACCGGTGCCGGCCCGGGTTTTTTTAGTCTCCTAATTATTCTCTATCCGGCCCGGTTGTTCCTTTTTATTTGTTACTGGAAATCTGCACATTTGTTTGAGAATTGCCCGTCCCTGCTAAAGGCGGGTTTTTTACCGGGAAATCTATTTCTTAAGCGCATTTAATGTTATCATTAAAAAGGAGCTTATGAAAGCGGTTGAAGGTAAAAAGAGTGAGAAAACAAGGCAAACGGCAGGTGATTGGATGGTCGAGGTTAAAACAATCCATTATGATCATGAGCTTAAAGAAATCGGGGTTATTGCCGATACCCATATCCCGGCCCGGGGACGGTTTATCCCAAAGCAGGTATTTAGCCTTTTCGAAGGAGTAGAGGTGATTCTTCATGCCGGTGACCTGGTCGAGGACTATATTATAGATGAACTGGGGGTGATTGCCCCGGTGGAGGCGGTGGCCGGGAATATGGACCCGGGCCATTTGCAAAAGCGCCTCGGCAAAGTAAAGTTGATTAAGACACCCGGCTTATCCATCGGCCTTATGCACGGGGATTTAGTCGGCCGCCGTCTGGACACGGAGAAATTTAAGGCGGTTTTCAGGCCGGAGGTGCCGGACGCCGTGGTTTTTGGACACCTTCATGAGCCGGTTTCAAGGATGGATAATGGGGTTTTGTTTTTTAATCCCGGTTCGCTAATTGACCCCCGCCGCAGGTCTGAGCCGACCTGCGGTCGCCTTACGATCAGGGGCGATAAAATCCAGGGAGAAATAATATACCTGTAAGTAACCACCACGGCAAAGATTAGACAGGGAAGGAGGTGCGAATATGGATCAGGAGAAGCAAAAACAGCTGAAAGATCGGATCCTGGCTGAAGCCGACAATTCCAAACTGCCCTGTAAAATAGCTTTTGCTATTGCTGCAGAAACCGGGCTGGATACACCCGAAGTTGGCCGGGCCTGCAATGAGCTGGGAGTTAAAATAGTGGAGTGTCAGCTGGGTTGTTTTTAGCCAGGGGTTTTGCATAGCCCTTTCCTTATTTTGGACTGGTGACCTTTAAGCGCGGGCAATGATCACGGTTTAGCTGAAGGCTTATACTTTAGTTGCCCCCGGCATTCTTCATCCACGGCTCAAGCCCCGCATGGCTCAAGCCCCGGCGGCTTGCCTCCAGGCAGGCTGACCAGCTAAAATCTTTGTCTTCCTAAAAAATGCAGCCGCTTTGCCAGCAACGGTCCCCGCCTGATGTGCAGCATGGCTGAGACAGTAACTTAGATCTTTAAGGGACTCTTAAGAAACTGTTAATGTGAATCAGGGTGCTGTGGTGAGTAAAACAAAGATATGAAACGATATATTAGAATGAATGGCTGTATTGGAGAATATAGGCCCGAAAGGGCCTTTTATTCTGTTTGCCCGCCTTCAGGGTTTAAGGTATTATTGTTCACGGAATAATTAGCACTCACTTGTTGAGAGTGCTGCTAACAAGATCATAAACAAAAAGGAGGCAGGTTGAATGAACCTCAAACCATTAGGAGACAGGGTTGTTGTCAAGGTTTTGGAAGCTGAGGAAAAAACAGCCAGCGGAATCGTCCTTCCCGACAAGGCCAAGGAGAAGCCGCAGGAAGGGGAAGTTATGGCTGTTGGTTCAGGCAAAGTACTTGATAACGGCACCAAGCTCGACATGGAAGTCAAGGCTGGCGACAAGGTGATCTTTTCCCGTTTTGCCGGTACTGATGTAAAGGTTGACGGCGAAGAGTACCTGATCATGAGGCAGGATGATATCCTGGCCCTGGTAGATTAAGCATTTTTTTAGTAGCTGCGCAAAAAAAGCATTGTTCAGCATTTAACCAAAGAGCACTTAACAAAAGAGAAGGAGGTTTTACAATATGGCAAAACAGATCATATTTAGAGATGAAGCCCGGCGTGCGCTGGAAAGAGGAGTTAATCAGCTGGCGGACACGGTAACAGTAACTCTGGGGCCGAAAGGCCGCAATGTAGTTCTTGATAAAAAATTTGGTTCTCCCCAGATTACCAATGACGGGGTGACCATTGCCCGCGAAATTGAACTGGAAGATGAATTTGAGAACATGGGGGCCCAGCTTGTTAAAGAGGTGGCCACCAAGACCAACGATATCGCCGGTGACGGCACCACCACCGCCACCCTGCTGGCCCAGGCTATAATCCGTGACGGGCTGCGCAATATCGCTGCCGGTGCAAACCCGATGATTATGCGGCGCGGTATTGAAAAAGCAGTCGAAGTGGCTGTCAAAGAACTGGAAAGCATGAGCAACCCCATTGAAACCAAGGAAGATATCTCCCACGTAGCCTCGATTTCCGCCGACGACGAAGCAATCGGCGAACTGATTGCCGAAGCGATGGAGAAAGTCGGCAAAGACGGCGTGATCACCGTTGAGGAATCCAAAGGTTTTACTACCGACTTGAAAGTAGTCGAAGGGATGCAGTTTGACCGCGGCTATATTTCCCCGTACATGGTAACGGATACCGAGAAAATGGAAGCGGTTTTGGAAGAACCGTACATCCTTTTGACCGACCGCAAGGTCAGCAACATTCATGACCTGCTGCCGCTGCTTGAGAAGATCGTCCAGCAGGGCAAGTCCATGCTCTTGATCGCTGAAGATGTAGAAGGCGAAGCCCTCGCTACCCTGGTAGTGAACAAACTGCGCGGCACTTTCACCTGCGTATCGGTTAAAGCACC
>PUKV01000107.1 GCA_003550645.1 Syntrophomonadaceae bacterium
GCCTGGAGCGGTTCCTGCACGAAGCAAAAACCCTGGCCCGCTTTGCCGATCACCCCAACATCGTTACGGTCAGGGACTTTTTCCGGGCCAACGGTACCGCCTACATGGTCATGAACTATATAGAAGGGATGACCTTAGAAGAGTACCTGGAACAGGCGGGAGGCAGGCTGGCCTTTAAAGAAACCCTCGATATCATGATGCCCGTGCTCGATGCCTTAAAAGAGGTCCACCTGGCCGGCATCCTGCACCGCGATATCAGCCCGGACAACATCTTTATCGACAGTTCAGGCCGGGTGGTCTTGATCGATTTCGGGGCGGCCAGGCAGGAGATGCAGCAGAAAAGCAGGGGGCTGTCGGTGATTTTAAAAGCCGGTTATGCCCCTGAAGAGCAGTACCGCAGCCGGGGCGAGCAGGGACCCTGGACCGACGTTTACGCCGCGGCGGCGACCATGTACCGGGCAATTACCGGGCAGGAGCCGCTGGAATCAATTGACCGGCTGGCGGAGGATTCCCTGGAGCGCCCTTCCGAACTCGGCGCTGAGATTGATCGGCGCGAGGAACAGATGTTGTTAAAAGCTTTAGCTCTAAAAGCCAAGGATCGCTACCGAACCATGGAAGAGTTCCAGGCCGGGCTTATGCAGGTCGAAGAGTTTCAAGATATTCCAGGGGCATCGTCCGGGGAGGAAGATGAAGAAAAGTGGATGGCTGCCGGTTTAGAAGACCGGTCAGTAAAAAAAGTTTCGGCAGCATCAGAAGAGGGCCAAAAAAAGATTGGAGATGAAAACTTACAGGCAGACGCTGCGGACACCTCTGGAAAACAGCAGAAAGATGAAATAAAAAAACCTTCTTCCGTAATGATAAAAAGGCTGGGCTTGGCTGCGGCAGTTATTATTGGCGGGCTGCTTGTATTCGGAGCTTTTAGTATGTTTAATGGCGAAAGGGATGTTACTGCTCCCGAAGATCCAGAAGAGGGGATAGAGGATAGCGGTGATGAAAACGCTGGAATAGATGAGCCGGGCGTGGAGGATGATGATAGCGCAGCAGAAGAAGAACCGGAAAGCTTGATAGACAGCAGGGAGTTCCCGGACGTGGATCGTGAAATAGTGGTAGGTTCAAAGGAATTTACAGAACAGATTCTTCTTGGCCAGATCACCATAGCCGCCCTGGAGCATTACGGTATTCCCACGGTTGACAAAGTTGGCCTCGGAGGGACCATGGATGTCCGAACCGCCCTGGAAAAAAGAGATATCGATCTTTACTGGGAATATACCGGCACAGCTTTGGTTGAATTCATGGGGCACGAGGCGCTTACCGAATCGGAAAAAGCTTATGCTACCATCGTTGAATGGGACGGGGCAGAAAATGATCTGGTCTGGTTGCAAAAAACAGGGTTTAATAACACTTACACTATCATGATCCGCCAGGAAGATGCTGAAAACTTGGGAGTCCGGTCTATCAGTGATCTTGCTGATGCGATAAACAGCGGGGTGGATGCTCCCACCAACCGCGGGTGGGTTTTTGCCTGTAACTCAGAATATGCAGAGCGAGCAGATGGTTATTCCGCCCTGGTTTCTCATTACGGATTTGGTTTTGATGAAATACTTATAAAAGATTTTTGGGCAACTTACGATGCCTTGAAGGGCGGAGAAGCAGCTGTGGCGTTGGGCTTTGCCACCGATTCCCTCATTAAACTTTACGACCTGGTCAACCTGGAGGATGATCTGCAGTTTCATCCAGTTTATAACTGTGCTCCGGTAGTGCCAAAAGAGGTCTTAGAAGAGGTGCCGCACCTGGCCGACATTTTGAACCCCATCGCCCGGGCCCTGGATGACCGGACCATGTCGGCATTGAACATGGAAGTTGATTTAAATAACAGGCCTCCGGATCAAGTGGCAAGCGAGTGGCTGCAGGAAAATGATTTTCTTCAGTAGGGTTTATATGGCTTATATAAGGCTGTGGTTTTCCAAGGAATGCTCAAGTTTATTAATTGACCTCCCGGTCAAGAAAGGACGTTAAAAATGACCATTGGAGAAGCTTTGTTTTCCTTTGAAGGCAGAATGTCCAGGCGCGATTACTGGCTAAAAGGAGCTATTTATCTCCTGCCGATTGGATTGTTTAGTAATTACCTGGTTTATGGGGTAGGTACGGACGCCGCCCTGGGTTTATCAATGTTTATCGGGTTTATAACACTTTGGCCGTCCCTGGCTTTAACAATAAAGCGGCTCCATGATCATGATCGCTCGGGCTGGTTTTTGTTAACCATCCTGATCCCCCTGGCCAACATTGTTTTCGCAATATGGATTGTGGCCATGACCTGGTTCCTCAGGGGGACGGTAGGGCCCAACCGTTATGGCGATGATCCCGAGCAGGCTGTAGCTGCTGAGCCGGCAACGGGCAGGCAAACCCAGGCTCCTTCGGCGTTGAATGCTTCTGTAACCGGCCCGAGGCAGGTGATCCCGGTATTAAAGGGGATTAACGGCATTTACGCGGGCAATGAAATTGAGATGACGGACAAAATTATAATTGGCCGTGACGCCGGGATGGCCCAGTTGATTTATCCCTCTTCCAGTGATGATATCAGCAGGCGTCACTGCGGTATTTCTTTTAACGGGAAGGCCGGGAAATTTGTTCTTGAAGATTTTTCGTCCAACGGGACCTTTCTCTCAAGTAATGAAAGGCTGACCCCCGGGCGACCCTATTATTTAAATCCCGGAGAAAGCTTTTACCTCTCCAATGTAAATGAACTGTTTGAGGTGAATTTTAGATAGGTCACAGGGGGCAGCTTAAAGAGGTGGTTGTGTAAAGCCTTTGTATATAAACTATTTAGTAAAGGGGAGCGGCTATGGACTATAAAGATCTCTGCCCGTATTGCATGGAAGAAAAGGGGGGTCGGGAGGTATGTCCCTCATGCGGTTACAGCGAACCCGGCAGCGAGGGGCCTTCTATTTTCCTTCCGCCCCGGACGGTGCTCTATGATAAATACTTGATCGGCCGGGTCCTGGGCCAGGGCGGCTTTGGGATTACCTACCTGGCATGGGACATCAACCTTGATATCAAGATCGCCGTCAAGGAGTTCTTCCCCCAGGGCCTGGTCTCCAGGGGTCCGACCAGCAAAGACGTAGTCTCTTTTAGCGGGGATGTAAAAAAGCAGTTTGAATTCGGCCTGGAGCGGTTCCTGCACGAAGCAAAAACCCTGGCCCGCTTTGCCGATCACCCCAACATCGTTACGGTCAGGGACTTTTTCCGGGCCAACGGTACCGCCTACATGGTCATGAACTATA
>PUKV01000205.1 GCA_003550645.1 Syntrophomonadaceae bacterium
ATGTAAAATCAATGTTAAATCGGGGTTAAATCATTCAGAAACAAGGGGGAGGGTGAAGCAAAAAGTACTGCCTTTGCCCTCAGTGCTTTCCATGGTGTATGAAGCCCCGTGGGCTTCCATGATGTGCTTGACTATGGAAAGGCCGAGCCCGGTGCCGCCGCTTTTTCGCGAGCGGGCTTTATCAACCCGGTAAAAACGCTCAAAGATATAGGGCAAATCGGCTTCAGGTATGCCGGGTCCATCATCTTCAATTTTTACCGTCACACTACCGTTTTCAGCAGTAACTGTTATTGCGATCCGCCCGCCGACCCTGCCGTGACGGATACTGTTTTCCAGGATATTGACCAGGGCCAGGCAGAGCCACTCCCTGTTTCCAGGGACAAAAAGGTTTTTAAAAGGGTTATCAACTGCAATTTCAACAGAACTGCTCTTCCTTAGCCCTTTAATCCTGTCAAACGCTTCTGCAATAAGCTGATCCAGGTTAACTGAATCTTTCTTGATAAAACCTTTTTCATTTTCAATCCGGGCCAACTCCAGCAGATCGTCAACCAGGCCGGTTAGCCTGGCTGCTTCTTTATCAATAACGGTCAAAAAATCAAGGAGCTGGGCACGGGTTAATTCTTCATGAAGGATCGTTTCCGTATACCCCCGCAGGGTGGTCAGTGGGGTGCGCATTTCATGAGAAACGTTGGCCACAAAATCACTGCGCATTTTTTCTATAGAACGCAGGTGGGTCACTTCATGGAAAAGAAGGAGGACCCCTATTACTTCCTGCCCCACTCCTTTCACCGGGAGGATATAAGTTTCAAGCACCGCTGAACGGGGGTAATAGGTGCTCAACTCCATCATCCTGGGCCGGCCGTCCAGGAGCGCTGATTTTAAGTTTTCTTGCAGGGAATGATGCCTGATCAAGTTTTGGAAAGGAACGCCGGCGGCCTTCTCTTGCGTTAATTCAAATAACCTCTCCGCGGCGGGATTGATCATTTCTACTTTAAGATCGCTGCCGGTAAGAATTATACCGCTGCTCATTGAAGAAACAACGCTTTCCAGCTTATTCTTCTGCCAGAGGACCTCCTCCATTTTTTCCCTAAGAGAGCGCCCCATCTCAGAAATGTTCTCAGCCAGGCCGGCCAGCTCATCCCTGCCCTCCACCTTTAATTCGGGCATAAAGTTGCCTCCGGCTATTTCCCGGGCGGCGGCGGTTATTTTAGCTATCGGCCCGGTTATTTTACTGGAGAGCAGATATGCCGCCCCGAGGGCAAAAAGGGAGGATGCAAAAAGCGCCCCCAGCATGAATAAGGCCAGGCTGGTTATAGCCTGGTTGATAGCGGCCAGGGGCAGGGCCAGCCGGATTACCGGGGAAAGGCCTTTATCTTCATCAAGTTCGAAATCATGATCAAGAGGAACAGCAAGATAAAACATTTCTTCATCAAGGGTAGCGCTGTACCTGCTGGCCACCCCTTTCTTCTTCCCGGAGGCCTCTTTTATTTCAGGGCGGTCACTGTGGTTTTCCATCAGGTCCGGATCTTCAGCAGAGTCGGCAAGCACCTCCCCGTCTTGATCGACGAGGGTAATCCGGACGCCCAGATGCGGGCCCAGTTCTTTGCTGAGGGCATCTATTTCTCCGGGCGGGGCATCACGCCTGAGCATTTCTTCTACCAGGGATGCGGCAAACACTGCCTGGTTGTACAGGTTTTCCCGCAGGTTTTGCATATAAACATAGTTCAGAAACCAGATAAAAAAGGCCCCGATGAGGATCACAACCACGGCTATGACCACCAGGTAATAGGAAATCAGGCGCCTTCGAATGCTTTTAAACAATTATAACCCTCCCGGGTGAATACAAATCTTCCTGAACCAGGCCTGCGGTCACTTTCAAACAGAAAAACACCGGTAGGGATGGGAGCTCTGCATCAGCATATTCCTCCGCATACTGCTTACCCTGCCTCTATATTGCCTGCCTCTATACTGATGGATGACCTAGTGTTTCTGGGATTTTACAGCAAAGCGGTAACCGACTCCCCGCACCGTTTCTATATAATGGGGGTGAGCCGGATCGGGCTCAATTTTCTGCCTCAGGTAGCGGACATGCACATCTACCGTCCTTGTATCCACTTCCACTTCGTACCCCCAGACCCGGTCAAGCAAAAGCTCCCTGGTCAAGACTTTCCCGGGGTTAGACATCAAGAGCTCCAGCAGCACAAATTCTTTATGGGTCAGGTTGCAAGCCTGGTCCCCAACAGTCACCTGGTGCCTTTCCGGGTAAAGCGAAATATTGCCGGCCTTGAGCACTTTTTCTTCTTCCCGGCTGCCGCTTGCTGTGGTTCCCGTCAAGTGATCCATCCTCCGGAGCATGGCCCGGACCCTGGCTACCAGCTCCCGCACGCTGAAGGGCTTGATCATGTAATCATCGGCACCCATTTCCAGGCCGAGCACCCGGTCCAGTTCTTCTTTCCGGGCTGATAAAATCAAGATCGGGATGGAAGCGGCCTGGTCACTGCCGCGCAGCCGCCGGCATACTTCCAGGCCGTCCATTTCAGGCAGCATAATATCCAGTATGATCAAGTCGGGGAGATGCTCAAAAGCAAGATTAAGCGCTTCCGTGCCGCTGAAAGCGCTCAAAACCGCGTAGCCTTCCTTTTCCAGGTGAAAAGAAATAAGGCGGACAATCTCTTCCTCGTCTTCAACAACCAGGACCTGGCGTTTTTTTAGATCACTTTTCGAGTAAGCCTTCGAGTTAGCCATGGTTACAAATACTGCTCAAACCTCCCCAGTTATTGTTCATAAACGTAAATTTTTTTTCAACTGCCGGCATTTCGCATGCCCGGTTAAAGATAACCAGGCCTTAATACATTTTGCCAGTTTAATGATTACAAAGACAGCAACCAACCGGTTTTGATAGTTTTTTTCATTTTAACACATATTTAATCCTGCAAGTTAACATCTGGCGAGAGACACTGCCCTATCAGCAGTATCAGCTTGCAAGTTGCCCCGATTTTAGATTTGTTTTTACCCCTATTAAGTGGTAAGATAAAATAAACTTGAGCCGGTAATATTTGGAATATAGTGCTTTTTCTCTACAATTTCTTTGGAGGTGTACATATTGAGCAAGCAGATTGAAACCATGGACGGGAACACAGCTACTTCCTATATCGCATATGCTTTAAGTGATGTGGCGGCAATCTACCCGATCACCCCGTCCTCCCCAATGGCTGAAATATGTGATGAATGGGCCGCCTACGGCCGTAAAAACATATTTGGCCAAACC
>PUKV01000122.1 GCA_003550645.1 Syntrophomonadaceae bacterium
CTATTGTAGTATCTATATCATCGATAGCTGTCCATAAATCGTCTATTTCATCTTCGATATCTACCAGTTCACCTTCTATGTAAGTTATGTTATCGTCTATGATGTCTATGAGATCGGTCCTATTCTCATCTATAGCGTCTTCGAGTGCTGTCACGTTCTCATCCAATGCATCTTCAAGTCTATCGATTTCAGCGTTCAGCTCATCTTCGAGTTCTCCGATGTCTATCTCTAGGTCATCCGTTATATCGAATAATTCAGAGATGTTCTCTCTGTTCTCGCTTATATCGTCCTCTAAATTATCGATATCATCCTGCATCTCAGGTATCTGCGGTAAGTACAGCGCATATACCGTGGTTTGAGCAGCCACATCCCCGCCATGTTCAGCGGTCACACGGAAAACGTTCTGACCTTCGACCAATGTTGTATCGTATTCAAACAAGCCAAACTCACTGACCTCTACGGGTTCGTCGTTGATATACACGTCCATTCCAGGATCTGTTTCTCCGACGATCGTGAAATCTTCATCATAAGTCAGGCTCTCAACGCCGTCTTCTGGTTCCATAATGTCGAGCTCTTCTATGACTGTGTCTATCACGAATATTCTTGAAGCAACATGGGTGTTGCCGTACTCGTCCGTAGCTCTGACATCGACCTGATGAGTACCTTCTTCTAGACCAACGAATGTATATTCCGTATCACTTCCTACGTCGAGCCAATCACCGTAACCGATTCGAACTTCATAGGTCATATCGTCATAGTAACCGTGACCTGCCCATTCGACCGTAACTTTATCGTCGTCTATCACATCGTAATCAGTCTCGGGATGTGTAATCTCAAGAGCCTCTACAGGCGGATGAGCTATTATTACGATGCTGTCTGAATCGCTGTTACCTTCGTAGTCAAAGACCTCTAAAGTTACTTCGTAGTTACCTTCGGTTGGGAATAGATAGTCCACTTCTTCTCCTTCTGCTTCGCCATAATATCCTTCGGCCTCTCCATGTACTCCTTCGACGGTCCAGTGATAAGATTCAATACCTACGTTATCTGTAGAACCTGTTCCATCCAATGGATATTCTTCACCTGCTCTGACCATATCAGAGATTCCAGCGTCCGCTACAGGATCCTCCGTATCTATAGCGTATATCTCCATGGTATCCGTATCTAAGTAACCATATGGGTCGTAAACGGTCAACTCTATTTCGTAATCTAGAGCATATTCTAGAGTGAAATCGACCAGTTCGCCTTCTAACTCTGTTATCTGACCTTCAGGATCTTCTATTGTCCAGTGGTACTCTTCTATCTCGGCTCCCTGCGGATCGTAAGACTCAGTAGCGTTCAGTTCGATGGTCTCTCCCTGGTAGTACGGTTCTTCTTCCGTGACATTTGCCATCGCAACTGGGTCTTCATCTCCCATCAAGTGGAAATGCCAGCCCATCGGATCGAGTTCGATCTCATCCGTGGCGAACTCGACTGAGTTTGCAAGCAACGTCTTTGCTTCATCGGTATATTCTTTTGTAGCCCAGTCAGAATCAGCCTGTCCCATCGGAGATAGTATCACTTCCTTAGTTTCCTCATTAACAGCAAATCCATGACCTTGTGTTATCCCGTCGGATGAGACATCTCCAACGATCTCGAAATCATTCTCATCAAGTGTATTGAACCAGAGAGCCCTATTTTCATTATGCAAGTTAACGATATCTCCTTCATCACCGACTCCATCGAATATATCGTGATCCTCTGTTATCTCTAGATCAGCGAGACCTGGAAGGTTATTACTATCCCCTATGTCAGTAGGTTGACCTAAAGCTTCTTCTCTACCTTCTACGCCGTCAGGATATCCACCACTGTTACCCCAACAATCCATCAACACAACGCCCTGTTCTTCAGTTACACTGTCGAAGAATTGATCCGCCCTAACCGGGTCTACAGAGAAATCATCACCGCTGATTCTCTGTACCACTATGGTGTCATAGTCTCCTATATTGTCAATGAAATCGTCCCAATCTGTTTCTAGCTCGATGGTGTATCCACCACCTAGTTCATCTTCTAGTATATCTACGAACACTTCTCCGTCATGCGCTGGTTCGGGACCTGTGTCCAATACTGCAATATTGCCTCCAGTACCAGTCAATTCTTCGTGTCTGATCGATTCTTCTTCACTGTCTTGTACATTTAGTCCTCTTCCTTCTTTTTCGATCGGTTGTACTTCGCCGTCAAACTCAGGTATCTCGACATAGGCTTCTAGACTGAAAGTCAAGTCTTCAGTACTCATTATATCCTGGTCCCAGTCTGTTACATCGTGTGGATCACCGTCGTTCCACCAACCGCCTTGATCAACGTGGCCTTCAAAAGATCCAACTGGGAAGTGATCCAAACCGGGTTCATCGACTTCAAGTACTATCCAGTATTCTCCAGGTTCTTCGATCTGTACCGGCTCGGCAAGTTCAAGCTCTATCCAGCCTTCACCGCCAGCGGGCTCGTAGACTGCCGAAGAAGATTCCCATGGTTCTACAGGAGCTCCGTCATCATCCGCTGATACATGTGCTTGGACCTCGTTAGCTTGTGGTGCATCGAACCAGTGCGGATCATGATAGGCTACCTCGGATATGTCCATGCCGACTTCGTCTGAAAGGTCTAAGACTATAGCACTGTACCATGTCATCTCTTCTGTTTCTCCTATTCCCCACATTGGATCCTCTCTATGGTCTTGGTTGTACAGCCAGTTCCATCCTGTATCAACATCGGGCAATTCGAAGACTGCCTGAACACTTATGTCCTGGTACATGATGATGGTTATCTCCTCTTCCTCGGCCATATCTTCTGGTACATCTCCGACCCATTCTTTGAATTCGAACTCTAATCCGTTCAGCTCACCGGGTTCAGCTTCTAAAGTGACCTCTTCAAATTCGCCTATATCTTCCGTATAAGGCCATTCTTCATGATCGATCAGATCTCCATCAAGGTAAACGTCTCCTTCGCCTTCAGATTCTAAGATGGACAGCACGTAATCCGGTGCTGGGTTGATCCTACCAACGTTATAATCTTCGTATGACGTGATCACATACCAATAATGATCTTCGGCTTTACCTTCCTCTTCAAGTTCCCAAGTAATTTCTACTCTTTCATCGATGACTTCATGGTGAGAACCTATTAGATCCCTAGTGATACCGTCGTAGAATTCAACGTCTAAGTATTCGTCAGTCGGGCTCGTGACGTCAACCGATAAGTCCTGTTCTAATCCTTCTACCATCTCGCCGTCTTCCGGTTGTGGATCTGTAGCTTCAGGCAACGGCTGTTCAGAGACTGCGTCTTCATTCATCTCCATGTTGCCCACTCTATCGACTGCTCTTACAACGTAATGCCACTGATAGCCATCGTACGCCATACCTTCATCGAGGTAAGTATAGCTTTCCGACTCGTCCGCTTCCACGGTATGTATTATGGCATCTTCGTCCCAAGGACCGTCTTCGGAATCGGACCTGTAGATGACGTAATGATCGACATCTTCAGCGCCCGCACCGTCGTCCGGTGAAGCGTCCCATGTCAATTCGTTGCCTTCGACCTCTTCGATCGGTGCATCCCAATCCACAGCGAGATCTTCCACTTGACCAGGTGGTTCAGCGTTTATGACAGCAGAATATGTCTTCCATATCGGCTCTGGTTCATAAGTATGGAATTCCCATGTCTCTGAAACGTTCGTTGCTATGCCGTCATCAACTTCCACATACCATTCAAATGTAGAATCAGTCTCAAGATTGATGAACTGAATCGAAACTCTCTCACCAGATGGTACCCCAGTATCGGTCTCGTTTCCTATCTCATTTCCTTCTTCATCGTACAGATAGAAGGTAGCGTCCATAGGCAACTGTTCATCACCGTATACAGTGACATTCAACCAAGGCGAATGTGTAACACCTTCTTCTCCGTCGTACGGACTTGGATCTTCAGGCTGTTGTGGTGGTACATGCTCACGGGCAAAGACTCTCTCGGATATCTCTACATTTTCTAGGTTCTCATCCTCAGGATGGTCTGTAGTCATAGTTATAACGTAATCGCTTCCTTCTTCATCTACATCTGGTTCCCAATTATCGAACTGCAGCTGTTCTTCTTCCGTGATATTCAAATCTTCTACATAAACGGTGTCATCGTACTCTTCTCCTAGGTACTCGTAGGTCAATGTTACGTCGTCAATAGCCCAGAACTCGTCATCTTCGACCTCGTGAGAGAAGAATTCCCATCCAATCCTCAGCTCTTCTTCTTCAGCCGCGAATTGGGTTATATCGTAGTACTTTTCGCCTTCTCCGATGTCCATATCTATCTTACGATATGTCTCTCCACCGTCCCTAGATATCAACAGATCTCTGTTGTTGGGTCCTTCGTAGTCTGAATAGAATTCAAGCATCACTCTATGATCTCCTTCACTTAAATCAGCTATTTCACTCCATAAGATATCGTGTTCGAGATCGTCTTCAGGTGTGATCTCCATCCAATCTTCGTCTTCTATCCATTCCCAGGTATTGTCGTTCTCGTCTCTATCTTCGGCTTCCCAACCGTTGTCTATCGGGTCGTCGGAGAAGTCCTCGTCTATAGCCATCTCTTCATGTACAGGATCTATCGTCATGTGAACAGGTGCCTCGGTTATGTTCTGATTTCCTACGTTGGTTATAGTTCCCAAGACTTCCTCTTCATACTGGAAGATCGGTTCTTCCGGTGCATCGATAGAAGTGGCTTCAAGATCGTAGATGATTGGTGTTACGTAAATTTCCTTCTCGATTGTAGCATTATCTGGATTCGCATCATCAGGATGTATAGCCGTAACGTCGAAGATATAACTTCCAGCTGCTTCTGGAGTCCAATCCGGGAATTCAGCTAACTTAGTTTCACCTTTGTCTAGGTCGATCTCGATCTCTTCTGAATACTCTTCCTCCGTATGTCCTGCCATTACTTCGTTGACGTACCAGTGGTTTAAATCAGCTCCAGGGCCTTCGAATTCGAACATTATCTGGGTACCGTCTCCTATATAATCTGTTATATCAACTTCATAGTGATCAGGTCCGACATCTCCGTCTATGGGATTCTCCCACGGGGTGATGTCGCTCCAATCTTCTCCTGGAGTGGATCTAGCTAGCACTCTAGCGTCATAAGTGCCTGCTCCTGCAAAATCATCTACATAAGAATAGAACTCCAATGTCAATTCATTCGCATCACTTGTATCGACTCCAGGGCTCTCTAGATATGAATAGTCTCCTTCAACATCACTCCACGACAAATGCGCTTCCGGCGGCTCTCCACCGGCATTGTTAGAATCCGATTGATCCCAATCATCGGTCTGCCATCCAAGAGGAGGGAACTCACCAGAGAAGTCTTCCATTATTCCAACGATGCGTTCGGCAGTAGCTTCAACAGGTACGTCTTCCTCGTCGAAGTCACCATAATTCGTCACGTTGGCGTTAACGGGTTGTTCTTCCTGCCACATCTCCGCTTCAGGAGAGATTATCTCGTCGACTCCTATGTCATGTTCCGACTCCCTAACGGTTATGGTTTCTACTTCGTAATCATTGGTCGGGTCTTCGTCACCTTCCATGTCTGTCGTTATGTTAAGTTCGTATTCACCTGGATTCGGTTCTTCCCAATTGGGGAACTCGATCTCCTTTGTTTCGAGTATACCCAGATCGATCTCCATATCATCTTCGTATTCTGTGAAATCATAACCAACATAGACTTCATCTATCTCCCAGTAATCATCCACTATATCATCGTCGTGTATCTCGGTATTGAACACGAAAGCGATCTGGACCTCTTCCTCACCATCAGCAAGATCCGAGATGTCGTATTCCTTTTCCAATACAAATGCATCTGTGTAGTGATCGATCTCATCCCACTCTTCTCCACCGTCGGTGCTGATGAGGACCTCTCCAGATGTATATCCTTCAGTAGTATTCAGGAACAACTGGTCGATGAATAATTCCGTTCCTACAGCTCCACTAGCGTCAAACGTCGGTGTAATCAACCACTCTTCCTGCTCTTGATCATTGTCATCCTCTACGTAAGCATGACTTTCCTCGTGATGCCATGTTTTCGGTTCCTCCGTAGTATTATCGATCTCCCAGTTCTCCGGTATCTCTTCGTCGAAATCCTCGTCGATAAAGATGTCAGATGATTCGATGGTCGCGTAAACAGGCACGTCCTCTTCAAAGTAGGTACCGAAGTTCTCTACTTCAGCGATCACATCGTGGATCTCATCTTCTCTGATGGTGCCGGTCGGAGAGATTATCTCGGTAACTCCTACATCACGTACATCTTCGACCAAGATATCCTGAGTGGTTCCCCAGGTCGCGTAGTCCTCATCTCCGGTCACATCGGTGGTGGATTCCAATTCGAACTCGCTTACATCTGAAGGTTCCCAAGGATCGAATTCCGCGGTCACCTCATCTTCGGCGTCAACATCCACCGTTGTCACATCAGAGTATTCCTCTTCCAAGGAACTGACAGTCACTTCGTATAACTCCCAATAGTCATTGCCATCTAAAACGTCACCATGATCGTGAGAGTTGAAAACAAAAGCGATCTGAACCTCGTCTTCGCCATCGGCGTAGTCCGATATATCGTGTTCTTTCTCAAATACTTCCTCTTCTGTATAGGATGCTACTAGATCCCATGAATCACCATCTGTAGTGATCATAACCTCTCCATAGGATTCACCCCACGAAGTATGATTGTGGAAGTATTGATTTATTTCTAGCTTACTCTGTTCCGCCTCACTCATGTCGAGTTCCGGAGTTATCAACCATTCTTCCTGGTAATCATCACCCGTATCTTCGACGTAGGCCATGTCATCGACATGATGCCACATCAATGGTTCATCATCGACCTCGCTTTCGATGGTCCATTCGTCGGGGATCTCCTCGTCGAAATCCTCATACAGCTCTACAGCGATCTTAGATATCGCCGCTTCGACTTCTACATCTTCTAGATCGCTTTCTCCAAGGTTGCTTACGGTGCTCTCGACTGCGTGTTCCTCTTCGCTATTTACACGCTCAGGAGGCGCAACTATCTCGGTCACTCCTACAGCTTCATCAGGTACTTCTGTTACAAATTCTACAGAATTTGCTAATAATGTCCATGATTCTTCAGTCCAACCTTCATCGTCTGCAGTCGCAAAATTATCTAGATTCTTAGCGGCTAACAGGATCTCCTCTGCCGTTTCGTTGATACTCACACCGTATCCTTCTTCGTAATCGCCGCCATAATGAACCTCAGCTAGGTCTTCACCGCTGTAATCACCATAAGTTGAACCCCAGATAGTTCCATCATCGTAAAGCTCTATTATGTCTCCTTCTTCACCTACGTTATCGAATATCTCGTGATCTTCTACTATCTCAATTTCAACAGGTGGCTCAGTGTCCGAGGCTGACCAATGCTCGCCTGGGTCTCCTCTGACGTTATGAAGTCTAGTTACAGCGTCCCCGTAGCTTTCGGGGGTGGGGCCTTCGTAGGAATCCAGGTAAACTACCCCTTGGTAGTCCTCTAGCTCTTCTAAAAAGTCCTCCGCCAATTCATCGCTTCCAAATCTCCATGGTACGAAACTGTCATAGTTCTCCATCTCATCTAACAGTTCACCGGCTTCAAGTGTGTCGACCGTGAATAATTCTGGCAGGTATTCTTCGAGTTGAGCGGCGATATCTCCTTCCATGAAATCATTTTCGTCGACGACAGCCACTCGAACGGCTCCGCCTGTAGTTTCAGCTTCATCTAAGGAATGATAAATCTCGCCTTCTATTTCACCTGGATAGCCCGGATCTTCGTCCAAGTACCAAGCAGTTATCTCGCTGTCGTGTTCGACCTGTAACGTGTCTTCCTCGTCCTCTTCACTCAACTGTACTTCGCCTTCGAATACGCCGCCACTGATTTCTTCCAATTCGACCGTCTTGTTCTCGATCAGCTCGCCTTCTACATCGTGACTAGAAATGTTGACTTCGTAAGTCTCGTAATCTTCTAAGATAACATCGGAAAGTGTTATCTCTACGATGTCATCTCCAGCGTATTCCTCTCTATCAAGTGTGATCTCTCCATCCTTATCAGGCACAACGTCAACTGCTGGCACGTTCTGAGCGACCAGTGCGAAATCCTGGTTCGGTTCATCCAAGTTCTCATTAGCATACTCCGGAATGTCATGACCTATCACTTCTATATCATAATTGCCTGGTTCAGGATCCTCTACGTAGACTTTCAGGATGTTGTTCGCGTCATCGTATCCGTCCTCGCTGTGGTCGAAATGAGCCATAGCTTCTGTATCCGGATAGCTGAATCCAGAAGTGGAAACTTCTCCTTCGTCCTCTGCGAAAGCGTTGCCTCTGTAGACTTCACCTTCAGGACCTTCGACACTCAATCTCAAATCGTTCTGCAGAGTCGGATCAGCACCGGCATCCGCTTCTTTATCATCCCATGCGACTGTGATCTTCAACGGTTCGTCTTCATCTTCCGGGCTCACGGTGTACTCTTCCACGTCACCAGTAGTCAAATAGGTGTCTTCCATACCTGAATCGACTCTGTCGTAAAGGGCGAAAGGTCCACCTTCTTCGTAGTCGTGATCCACAAACGGAATGAGATCGATCCTCCCCCAGCCTTCAGCTTCGTTAGGTACATAATCTCTAGCTCCGTCATCTGTTAGATCTTCCGGCATGTCATAGGCAGTATTCGTTATCATCGCTCTCAGCATAGCTGGACTCGGTCTTCCTTCTACCTCTGGGTTCTCTTCCCACCACTCGACTAGCGCTACTCCTGCACCTTGAGCTGCCGGTGATGAGAAAGATGTTCCACCGAATCCTACATAGTTGGGATCTATATCTGGATCGTCATACCAACCTGTGGTCAATACATTATCAGCCGGTCCGACAACATCAGGTTTGATTCTGTTATCGTCAGTCCAACCCCATGAACCTACGGACCACATATCCGGATTCGGGTTTGGCTCCATGAATTCGCCAGATGGCTCGTAGTTCTGCGTTCCTCCGACAGAGATCACGTTTTTCGCGGTACCACCGGGTTCTCCCACGGTGTTTTCACCTGGACCATCATTACCGCCGGAGAAAGTTATGAAGACCGGTTCCTCTTCTTCGGTATCTCTGTTAGCATCTCTCACGGCAGCATCTATCTGACCCGTGCCTTCAGCATATCCTCCTCGGGCACCCGTTGTTCCCCAGGAATGCGTCTGTCCAAACATTTCTGGTTCCTGCTGGATAGCCTGTTCAGGTATCTCGTGGAGATCATCGGGTATCTGGGCATCCGGATCAAATATACGAGATACATGCATCTCGGCTTCTGGTGCAAAACCCTGCGAAGCATAGTAATCTTCACTCCAGTGTTCATTAGGTTCGATACCAGTCCAATCCAATTCTTCATGATCGATCTGGTATCCGGTACCTTGGGCCGAATCACTCGCAGCCACGCCTGCTACTCCTGTTCCGTGATGGTCGGGGTCCCACCAATCACCTTCTTCTGTCGAACCAGTAGCCCAATCGTATCCGCTTACAACTCTACCAGTGAAGTCCGGATGACCTGCGTCTCCAGGCGTTCCGTCGCCGAGACCGGTGTCAGCAATACTGAACAATACTCCTTCACCAGTATATCCCATCTGTGCGTTCATTGGACCTACTGGTTCCCATTCTGGATCATCGTGCCTGTAGGGATCGACAGGCGTTTCCGGCTCTCTTCCAGGTGGATCAGGATCTTCCCAATCCCACTGTGGAGCGTGATGCCAAGAACCGCCTCCTAGGATCTGCGATGACATCTCGTGCAGTTCTACAGGCAGGTGCGGCGATATGTAGTATACTTCACTGATCTGGGCTATATTTATCAGATCGGCCTGATCTTCTATCACCGCTCTTACACTGTATCTATCGCCGACCTCTGCTATGCTCAATTTACTTTCAACAATATCAGACAATTCTTGCATGGGGGTTCCAAACTGGTTCTTCAAGACTTCTATTTCGATGATCAATTCCTCTGGGAAGTTGGGCTGAGCTTCTTCAAATCTCTCCATGACGTTTCTTTCTTCACTCTCTACTCCTTCCGCTGTGTGCTTTGTCCTATAATCATTTTGTTTGGCCGCATCTTGTAATTCTGCCTCTAGATCACCGGCCAACTCCGGAGCTATCTTGAAGCCCGGTTGATAAGGACCTACCCATTCTACGTACTCGAGTTTTTCGACTTTTTCTGCCTGTTCTGGAGTCATCCTTATCTCGTATCCGAAGTGATGGACGGAAGTCATAACTCCGACTCCCATATCGTCCAATTCTATTCTCCATTCCGGATTCCTTGGGCCAAGCATTTGGACAAGATAGACGTGCTCTCTTTCATTTTCCAGTTCAGCTCTGTTCAAAGTCAATTGTTCTTCATTAAGTGATCTCTCGGCCATCTCGAACTCGAGTTCTTCACTGAAATCAGGGAAATCCCCTCTCGTGTCGAACTCATAGCCTTTGACCATCATTTCAGTTCTATGATCTAATGTTTCGACGTCGTAGCCCGTTTCAAGTGTCCTAATATTATTGTCTTCAGGTCTCATCAGAACGTATCTTCCGTAATGGTCTATAATCTCGCCGTGTTCGCTCAATCTATCAACTTCATATGACCCATCAACGTTAACCAGTACAATTTCTTCTTCTCTCGTATCCGTTTCAAACAAATCATCCTCGGTTTCGGCACTACCCAGGAACATCATCCCAAGGTTTAGAGTGCCTATCACTAGTACAAAGGCTATCACTAAAACCGAAAATATCTTCTTTGGTTTTTTTTCCATACTTTACCTCACATTTCTTTCGAATCTATAAAATTATATAAACGTGTTTTTCCCATGGGAAAGGTTTCACTTCATAGAAATTTCTTTATAGAATAAATCTTAATAGTACTCTAAATGACGGAACTGAATAAAGGAGAATACAGAATCGTACTACATTTGGAAACCGAAAAGAATTCAATTTATTTTGATAAAAAATCAGGGACTCCATATAGACTCTGCCAGAAAGGTATAGCTGAAAACATCGAATTAACAAGGTCTGGTGTAGGTTACATTATCAGGGATTTGGTTGATAAAGGATTGATAAAAGAAGAAGTTCGCCGTGTAGTAGGACTCAAAAGAAGACGTAAAGTTTATTTACTCACATCAAAAGGTTTAGAGAGAGCTAGAGAAATCCGAAAACAATTAGTAAATGAAAAAGTCATTCTTAAAAAGAACTCTTCAGAATATGAAGTAGAACTCGGGAAAATCGATTCATATATAGATTCTCAGAACCCTTTACTATTAGCTCTTAACAACATCAATGATGATGGAGTGATCAATTTAACGAAAATGGAAATGCAGAAAAAAGAAGATGTCTTCGCAGGTCGAAAAGATGAGATGGAATTTCTTTTGAAAAAATTGGATCATGTAAAGAACGACAATTCATTAGCCATTTTGATTGAAGGCAAAGCGGGCATAGGAAAGACACGGTTAGTTAATGAATTCAAGCATAAAGCGATCTCCGCTAGTTTTGAATTTTTGATGGGAAAAGGACACTATGATACTTCTGAACCTTACCTTCCCTTTAAGGAGGCCTTTGAGGTTTATTCGGAAAAAGATGAAAATAAAGTAGCTCCATTGAAGTTCATAGAAAGAGGAGATGAAGAAGGGGGAAGAATTCAATTAGAGGATGAAGAAATACAAAAACATAGACGTGATTTGATCTTTTCTCAAACAATCAAAAATATAAGTAAATTGGCAGAAAAGAGACCGATGATCATATTTATAGATGATCTACAATGGACCGACAAAGCTACTTTGATGCTTTTCCATTATCTGTCTGATAATCTGAAGGATGTACCAATATTATTGATTAGCGCTCTTCGCCTTCAAAACGTCTCAGATAATGATTTCTTAGATGAAGTACTTCAAAGGATGAGGAGAGAAAATCTCTTCGATGAATTAAAACTCGGTCTTCTAAAATGGAAAGATACCAAAGAGATTGCCCAAGGACTTACAGGTGAAGTCAATATTCCAGATGAATTCGTTCAGTTGATACATGATATTTCTGAAGGAAATCCTCTTTTTTCTAAAGAAATAATCAAAGAGATGTTGGAAGAAGATATAATCGATCTAAAAAATAATAAATTTCCCACTAAGAAAGGAGATATTGAACTGTCGGAAGTTGTTGGCGATATTATAGAGAGGAGGATCAGAAAATTAAACCGAGAAGACCTCCGAATTCTTCAAACAGGTAGTGTAATAGGAGAAGAAATACGATTTTCTCTGTTACAATCTGTGACTAATATTGATCCCTTCGATCTTTTAGAGTCGGTAGATATACTCACTGAAACAGGTATATTAGAAGAAAATCCTGAAGAAGACAGGTTATACTTTTCACACGGATTAATTCGTAAATACGTTTATGAAAATATTCCTAAGTCTTTAAGAAAAACTCTTCATGACCAAGTTGGTAAATCCATGGAAAGAGAGTTCGAGGAAAACATCAAAAAATATTACTCTGATATTGGATTTCACTATAAAAGAGCAGATGAATTTGATAAAGGATTCGAGTTTTACCGAAAAGCAGGACAGAAAGCCGAATCTCTTTATGCCCACGAAGATGCCTTAGAGATGTATGACGAAGCCTTGGATCTTATTGAAAAAGGAGATTTGAATGAAAAGAAGAGATGGAAAATACTGGAAAGGCATGGAGATGTAAACAAGATTATTGGTAATTACGATGTTAGTCTAGAAGATTATGATAAAATACCTAAAGATGAAATAGAACCAAAATACAAACAGAGAATTTATAGAAAAATGGGAAGTTTATATGAGAGAAAGGGCGAATTCGATAAAGCATTAGAATCTGTAAAAAAAGGGTTGGCAGAAAAAGATGACAAAAACATAGAATTCCTGAGATTGTTATATAGAAAGGGTTTAATAGAAAGAAGGCAGGGAATGTACGATTTAGCAGAAAAGGATTTATTGGAAGCACATAGGATGTCTGAGGATATAGGAAGGGACAAAGAAATCGCTGATATCCACAGGGGGTTAGGGATGATTTACAATAACAAAGGAAAATATGGTGATTCTCTTGATCATTTAAAAAAGGCCTTGGAAAAATTTGAAAAAATAGGAGATTTCGAGGGTGTGTCGTCCACTCTAAATA
The DNA here is from genome assembly GCA_003550645.1 of Syntrophomonadaceae bacterium. Classification (GTDB taxonomy): domain Bacteria; phylum Bacillota; class Dethiobacteria; order DTU022; family DTU022; genus B1SED10-74M. The sequence continues at coordinate 13,170 of PUKV01000122.1, forward strand.
ATTTAGGTAATATTTTTTTGAATCGAGAAGTTTTAGACAAAGCTTTAGAATATTTCAAACAAAGTTTGAAAATGAGAAAAAAAGTTGGAGATAAAAAGGAGATTGCTTCTACATTAAATAATGTAGGCGTAGTTTACTTAAGAATGGGCGAGCTAGAAAAATCTATCAAACATTACCAAGAAAGTCATGATATATGGAGGGAGATTAGTGACCAACAAGGTATCGCTGTGTGTTTGATGAATATCGGAGATTATTACGAAAAAAAAGGAGAGCTAGATATTGCGTTAGAGAACTTGAAGAATAGTTTGAATGTTTGTGAAGAAATTGATTTCAAAATTGGAGAGGTTACGTGCTTAGTCAATATCGGATCAGTGTATTTACTGAAAAACGAGATAAATAGATCGGAAAGATACTTTAAAAAGAGTTTAGAGATAAGCCAAAATCATGACTACAGAAATCCACTTGTATATTCATTGAACGGTCTATCTAAAAATTATATTCAAAAGAATGAACTTGAAAATGCATTAGAAAAGGGAAAAAAGGCGTTAGACATATCGAAAAAGATAGGGGCAGAACCTGAGGTAGGTATTAGTCATTGTATTCTCGGTAGGGTCCATAAAGAAAAAAAGGAATGGAGTAAAGCTCAAGAAGAATTTGAAGCGGGAAAAAAAACATTGGAGAATGCTGGGAAAAAAAATGAATTGGCAGAACTACTTTACCACTACGCCCTTCTTTGGAAAGATATGGGGGAAAAGAAAAAATGGAGAAAACAGATCAAGAAAGCTCGAAAGATGTTTGAAGATATCGGTATGGAACTTTGGATCGAGAAGTGTGATAAGGAATTGGACAGTTGACAAAATATATACGGAGACGAATGACATAAAAGTCCAAATAATCCTATTCTTACTAGTTGAAAAACAGATCAAATGAAGATGACGTAAGTACAATGGAAGTATCTATAGTAAAACTCAAAAACATCGATTTAATAAATGTAAAAGTGATGAAAGTGTAAAATAAAAAAGTTAGTTGACATTTATTTTGCTAATCCCCTTCATCCATCATTTTAAAACTGTTATATGATTAATCCATTATTCTCCATTATCTAAAGACTATATCCATCTATTTTAATCTGTTATTTGTCCACATCGAAAATGTATTTCTTTGAGGAGATTATAAAATTTTCACGGCTAATTATTGTTTTTCGAGATTCTATATGGATGTTGATACAG
>PUKV01000069.1 GCA_003550645.1 Syntrophomonadaceae bacterium
AGGTCAGGCAGTTTACGCACAGTTCATCAATACGCTGCGCGCCGGCGGCACAGGTCAGACAGCGGCGAGCTTCACAAACTGCTGTTTCAGGATCGTAACCAAACTCGGCCTGCTTAAAATGACGCACCCTTTCTTCAGGAGTCATCATCGGTATGGGATTTCGCTCCACCCGGTCTATTTCCTCCGCCACACTGGAATCAAGTTTTTCAAGTTCCGGCACTTCTTCCAAAGCAGCGCTGTCAAAAGGCACACCCTGGAGATAGTTAGCGATTGCCTTTGCAGCCACCCGCCCGTTAGCCATTGACTGAACGGCCGTTCCGGGGCCGGTTACCATCTCACCGCAGCCGAAAACTCCAGGCCGGCTGGTAGCCATGGTCCGGGTATTAAAAACAATCCGGCCTCTTTCATCAACTTCGACCTCACCGCGGACAGGATCGGCATCACCACCCTGACCGATAGCATAGATAACAATGTCCCCTTCAAGCATATCCTTGTTTTCTTTGTTAAACTCGGGGTTAAAGCGCCCCTCGTCATCAAATACACAGGTACATTCAACCAGCCCGAGACCTTTGATCTTGCCGTTTTCCCTGACAATTTCATCAGGTCCCCAGGAAGGGTTCATTTCAACCCCTTCTTCCTGGGCTTCCTCAATTTCCCAGCTAAAAGCAGGCATTTCTTCATCACACTCAAGGCAGGCCAGCTTGACCTTGCCCGCTCCTGCTCGCAGCGCCGAACGGGCTACATCCATGGCCACGTTTCCTCCACCAATTACAATGACCGTAGGGTTTCCTTCAAATTTAAATCCTTCGCGTTTAACCTGCTTCAGGAAGGGCAGGGCATATAATATTCCTTCGCCTTCAGTGCCGGGCAGGTTCAGGCCCCTGCTGACCGGCAGCCCCATGGCCAGCAATATGGAATTGTACCCTTCTTTTTCAAGCTGTTCTATGGTGATATCTTTGCCCAGCTCGGCCCCATATGTAAATTTAACTCCCTGTTCTTCGATCTCATCGATATCCTGATCGATGGCTTCATCAGGGAGACGGTAGAGCGGGATATAGTGGCGGACGGCGCCCCCGGCCATTTTATCACTGTCAAACACCGTGACATCTGCTCCCATCCGGGCCAGGTCGTAAGCGGCGGTAAGGCCGGCCGGACCCGCACCGATTACGGCTACCTTTCCTTCAACTGTCGGCTCTTCAGCAGGCGAGGCAGCCTTGGCGCTGCCGTATTCAATAGCAAACCTTTTTAACCCCCTGATCGAAGGCGGCTTGTCTACATCGTTACGGCGGCATTCATCTTCGCAGTGGTGGGCGCAAATAGTACCACATACAAAAGGTAAAGGGTTTGTTTCTTTGATTATTGCCAGCGACCGATCAAAATCACCGGTGGCAATGGCCAGCAAATAATCACGGACCCCCTGGTGCAGCGGACAGGCCGATTGACAGGGCGGGTGAATATGATCCAAAGCTAAATCCTGGTTACCATGTTGAGTCAATTAGATCACTCCTTGCAACAATTTTAACTTATTAACCATTCGCCAAAAATAACAATTCTCCTGTTTACAGGCGGGGCAATTTTATAAAAACAGGCTTATTTATGATCTTTTTCTGAAATTACAGCCCTGGCTGCAGAAAGCCGGGCAATCGGTATCCGGTACGGCGAACAGCTGACATAATCAAGACCGGTAGAGTTAAAGAAATGAATTGATGCCGGATCGCCCCCGTGTTCTCCGCATATTCCTATCTTCAAGTCAGGGCGGGTCTGCCGGCCTTTTTCTATCGCCGTCTGAACCAGCTGCCCTACTCCTTCCACATCTATTTCAGCAAAAGGATTGCTTTTAAGGATCTTTTGCTGCAGGTAGAAGGGCAAAAATTTCCCTTCCGAATCGTCCCTGCTGTAACCCAGTGTAGTCTGGGTTAAATCGTTGGTTCCAAAAGAGAAAAATGAGGCCGAACGGGCCAGTTGATCCGCTACCAGGCAGGCCCGGGGCAGCTCGATCATGGTCCCCACCAGGTAAGGAATCCTGGTTCCCTTATTTGCAAAAAGCTCTTCGACCGTTTCTTCAACCAGCTGCTTCATTCTTTCCATTTCTTCCAAATGCCCTACCAGGGGGATCATTACCTCAGGCTGAAGTTCTTTAGGGTCGGTTCCTTCATCAAGCAGTTCAAAAGCAGCAAGAAAAATAGCCCTGACCTGCATCTGGTAAATTTCCGGATAAACCAGGCCCAGCCGGCATCCGCGATGCCCGAGCATAGGATTAAATTCTGACAGTGAACGCACCGACTGGAGCAGATCTTCTTTCTCCCGAAGCTTTTGGAGATCAGCACCTTCCCGGCGCAGTCGATCTACTTCCAGTAACAGCTCCTCGCGGTCCGGCAAAAATTCATGCAGGGGTGGATCAAGAAGGCGAATCGTGACCGGAAAGCCGGCCATCTCTTTCAGAATGCCTTTGAAATCCTCTTGCTGCATCGGAAGTAAACCTTCCAGGGCTTCTTTACGCTTTTCTGAATCCGAAGACAGGATCATTTTTTGAACCACCGGAATCCTGTCCGCCGCCATGAACATATGCTCTGTGCGGCACAGGCCAATCCCCTGGGCTCCCAGTTCCACCGCACGGCGTGCGTCTTCAGGGGTATCGGCATTGGCCCTCACTTTTAAGCGGCGAATTTCGTCGGCCCATCCAAGGAGCTTATAAAACTCTGCGGTGAATTGCGGCTCAATCAAGGGCGCTTCTCCCAGGATAACCTGGCCGGAAGTACCATCAATGGAAAGGATTTCTCCTTCGGAGTAGTGCTGATCACCGACGTAAAAAATTCCCCTGGCCAGATCGATCTTTAGATCCTCGCATCCGCTAACGCACGGTTTTCCCATCCCCCGCGCCACTACGGCAGCATGGCTGGTCATACCGCCCCGACTGGTCAATACTCCCTGGGCGGCAATAATACCGTGGATATCATCAGGTGTGGTCTCGGGCCTGACCAGCAGCACCTTTTTTCCTTCCTGGGCCATTTCATGGGCCCGGTCGGCATCGAAAACAACTTTGCCCGAAGCTGCTCCCGGGGAAGCGGGAAGACCTCTGGCAATATAGTTCATTCTCGCCTCCGGATCTATTTGCCAGTGCAGCAGCTGCTCGAGCTGGGCCGGCTCCACCTTTTGGAGGGCCTGTTCCCTGTCCAGCAGGCCTTCTTCGACCATATCAACGGCAATTCGAATTGC
>PUKV01000208.1 GCA_003550645.1 Syntrophomonadaceae bacterium
TAGTTGCGGTTTTACATTATTTTAGCAAAAAATATTATCCTGTGCTTTTTATTATCTGCAAGCTTTTTATTCTGCTTCCTGGCCTGTCGGTCCCGGTGGAGCCTGTTTTTCCAACAAAACCACGGCCTCGGCGGCAATAGCTTCTTCCCGGCCGCAAATCCCAAAGCCTTCTGTTGTTGTCGCCTTTACCGAGATTGCTCCCCTGGGCACGGCCAGGGCATCAGCAATGTTTTCCCGCATTGCTTCAATATGTGGGGCCATCCTGGGTGCTTCAGCTATGATCACCGTATCGGCATTGACCACCTTCCAGCGGTTTAGTTCGAGCTTTTCCCGCACCTGCTTAAGTAAAACCAGGCTCGATATGTCCCGGTAATGTTCATCACCCGGTGGAAAGTGAAAACCGATGTCTCCCAAACAGGCCGCCCCAAGCAGGGCATCAGCCAGGGCATGAAGCAGCACATCGGCATCCGAGTGGCCCTCCAGGCCCAGGGGGTGATCAATCTCCACTCCGCCCAGCACCAGGGCTCTATCCTCTACCAGGCGATGCAGATCATAGCCAATCCCTACACGGTTCATTATACCCCGGTCCCCTTTATAATTAAAGATGCCAGGTCCAGGTCCCGGGGGGAAGTAATTTTTAAGTTTTCTTTTTCCCCGGGCACAGTTTTTACCGGCCAACCCATAACCTCAACCAGGGAAGCATCATCAGTTGCCTGCAGCCCCTTTTCCCCGGCCTGGATATAGGCCGCGGTAATTATATGTTTTTGAAATACCTGGGGAGTCTGAACCAGGCGCAGGACATCCCGGTCCGGGGTGGAGAGGATTAAGCCTGCCTGGTCCACTTTCTTGATCGTATCCGCGGGCAGAAGAACCGGAACTGCTGCTCCCCATTCCTCGGCAGCGTCAAGAAGGGTTTCGAGCAGGCCGGCGGTAGCCAGCGGCCTGGCCGCATCATGAACACAAACCAGGGCGGCCTGTTCCGGAATTTCATTTAAGCCCCTGCCAACCGATTCCTGGCGGGTAGCTCCCCCATCAACCAGCCTGATCCTTTCAATAGGACAGTATGGCTGCAGCAAGTTCTGCACATCCGCCCTTTCTCCAGGGGGGATAACAGCGATTACTTCACCCACCCGCTTATGTTGCAGGAACAGGTTCAGGGAACGGGCCAGCACCGGCACCTTTTCCAAAAATAGGTACTGCTTGCGGGTAGCGCTTTCCATGCGCAACCCCTGCCCGGCCGCAGCAATAATTGCAGTAACATCCATAATTAATTTATTTACCCCGGTAAAAAAGTTTTATTTACATTTGTCGTAATTGCTCAGACCTTATATCATTACTTAACTCCGCTTACCTGGTCGGCATCTTCTTTCGGCTTGGCAAAAATCATCCTGCCGGCTGCCGTCTGCAGGACGCTGGTCACCAGGACCTCTATGGTGTCGCCGATATGGCGGCGTCCGCCTTCCACAACGATCATAGTCCCGTCATCGAGGTAGGCAACTCCCTGCCCTGATTCTTTGCCTTCCTTAATAATCTGGGCGGCCATCTCTTCTCCCGGCAAAACCACCGGTTTGACAGCATTGGCCAGCTCGTTGATATTCAGGACGGGAATACCCTGCAGCTCACAAACCTTGTTCAGGTTAAAATCATTGGTAATGATTTTCCCGTTGATGGTTTTGGCAAGGCGGACCAGCTTGCTGTCCACCTCGGCTATATCATCAAAATCGCCCTCGTAAATCTGGACCGGTATGTTCATTTCTTTCTGGATCTTGTTCAATACATCCAAGCCCCGCCGGCCCCGGTTGCGTTTGAGCAGGTCGGGCGAATCGGCAATATGGCGCAGTTCTTCCAGCACAAAGCCGGCCACTACGATCACCCCTTCCAGGAAGCCGGTCTTGCAGATATCGACGATCCGGCCATCAATAATGGCGCTGGTATCGAGGATCTTGAAGACCTCGTTGTCCCCACCCTTGCTGCGCATTCCCCGATTAAACAGGGTCGTCAGAAAAGTAAACTCATCCTTGCGGTTGAGCAAAAACCTGATCCCGATAAAAACCAGGAAAAGAGTTAAAAGCGGGGCAATAAAAACCCCGACCACCGGGATCCGGGATACCGGGTAACTGATCAGAAGGCCAATCACCAGGGTGACAATCAAACCAAAGACGACCAGTACTATATCCTGCGTGGGGACAGACTTTAGCTTGCCTTCCGCCCAGGATAAAATGCGGTTAAAGATATTAATTAATAAGGGAGTAATCAAATAAAATATGAGTCCGAACAAAAGCGCGCCAATGGCGTAATAGCCTATATTAACCGGGGTGAAATGAACACCTTCCGGAATATGAACAAACACGGAAACATAGGGAAGCAGGGCGGCAAAGGTATAAATCCCGATCACTACCCCGACCAGGGTCCCAATTATTCGCAATATTTTATTCAACATCGCTTTCACCTCCTTTCTAAATATTCTTGATAAAAACCCCTATAAAACAAAAAAAACCGGGAAGTCTCCGCATCATTATAACTCATAGCTTTCCCCGGAAGCAATATAATCCACCTGGTTGTAGATCTTAAAACAGACGTCAATTATTTACTTGGGAGCCTGGTAAAATATATTGTCCAGGGTGCTCATGACCTCGTTTTGTTCTATCCCCTGAACAAGGATTAACTCACTGACCAAAATTTGCCGGGCCGTGTCAAGCATCTTGCTTTCACCTGTGGACAGGCCCTTTTCACGCTCTCTCAACATCAGGTTGCGCACCACTTCGGCCACTTCATAAATATTCCCGCTTTTTATTTTTTCCAGGTGGGTCCGGTAGCGGCGGTTCCAGTTGGACGACAGTTCCGGCTGTTCTCCCTGTAAAATAATAAAAACCTGGGAAACTTCATCTTCTTCGATCACTTCCCTGAGGCCTACCTGGGAAATATTATCGATCGGGATCAAGACTTTCATTTCACCCAGCGGCATTTTCATTACATAATACTTTTTAGTTGCCCCAAGGATTTCTTTTTCTTCAATCGATTCAATAACACCCGCCCCATGCATGGGGTAAACAACCCTGTCTCCCACATTGAACAATGCCCCTACCTCCTAAAAATACCTGTAAATATATTAACACAGCCCCTTTCAGGTGTCAATTAAACTATATAGTTTAACATATCCCGGGCCGGGTGACAACCATAACTTCAAAAACTCACTGCCATAGCAGTAA
>PUKV01000074.1 GCA_003550645.1 Syntrophomonadaceae bacterium
AGCTCGGAGCCGATCACGATTACTGCTTCACAGTCCTGCATGGTGGCCGGGGTGGGTCCGCACACATCAGGGCCTGTGATCTTATACATACCCTGGTATGCCTGTCCCCAGGCTTTTTCAACGCCGAGATCGACATTAGCGGTGCCCAGTATTGAACGGGCCAGCTTCTGCAGAAGGAAGCTCTCCTCGTTACTCTGCTTTCCTGAAGCGAGGACAGCCAGGGCTTCGGGACCGGACTTATCTTTGATCTCAAGCAGGGCCCGGGCAGTCTCCTGCACTGCCTCATCATAGGCAACTTCCTTGTAGCTGCCGTTCTCAAACTGCAGCGGTCCTTCTACCGGATCCGGTTCCGGTTTGTGAGTGCCAAACTTGCCTTTCTGGCAAATCCAGCTTACTTTTTCACCTTCCGTGGGAACGGTGACTTTGATTAATTCATCTGCTGCAGCCTGCCTCTCCAGGAAGCAGCCGATTGAGCATTCCACACAAACCCCGGGAACTTTAGAAAGCTCCCATTCCCTGCCCGCAGCGGCTCTGCCGGTTTCGGTCAGGGCTGCTACCGGGCAAACATCGACACACTGCCCGCAAAAAATACAGCCGGCTTCTTCCAGGGATACTTCTTTTCCGTCCTTGTAGGGCACTACCCTGGTGTTGACACCGTTACCAACCAGCTCGTAAACGTAACATCCCGGTCCGGTCCGGCAAACCTGGACACAGCGACCGCAGAGGATGCATTTTTCTTCATCGCGGACAATGTAGGGGTTGTCTTCCGACTTCTCTGCAGGCACATCCCGGTCAAGCTGTTCAGGAAGATCTACCTTAAAGTTATAGGCTTTCTCCTGCAGCTCACAACTGCCAGTCCTTTCACAGGTCAGGCAGTCCTTATACGGATGCGTCGCTAAAGACAGGACCAGGATCTGGTCGCGCATCTCCTGGATTTCCGGTGTACTGGTCTCGACTACCATCCCCTCAGAAACCGGGTTGTCGCAGGATGTGATTGGCTTGTCGAAACCTTGAACATCAACAACGCAGACACGGCAATGGCCAAGCGGTGCCAACCGGGGGTGGTAGCAAAGAGTGGGAATTTCGATTCCGTTCTGCCGGGCCGCCTCCAGAATAGTCGTGCCCTCTTCAGCAAAGATCTTCTTGCCGTCAATTTGTAGATTTACTGTTTTCATTTTAATATCCCCTCCCCTCGGCTAAGAAATGGCCAGACCCAAGCGCAAACACTTGATGCAGCGTTCCGCTTCGTTGAGCACTTCAGATGGATTTTTAAAGCCCAGCTCGGCTTCATCAAAGCCCTTGATCCTGATATCAACCGGGCAAGCTTCTTCTTCCAGGCGGGTTCTTCCGCCAATCATTTCCGGTACTACTTCTTCTTTATAAACACCCATTTTTTCGACATGCTGCTCATTGACAACCTGTGAAGTGGGTTTGCTCTTGCCGGTCCGGATATAGCTGTCTATCGCTTCAGCAGCCCGGTTGGCCGAGGCTATAGCCTCGATAACCGTCGCCGCGCCCAGCACTACGTCGCCGCCGGCAAATACACCCGGAATATCTGTTTCCATGGTGGCAGGATCGGTTTGAATGGTCCCTTTCCTGGTCGGCTCAATGCCGCATTCCGGGGTTATATAACAAAAATCAGCAACCTGCCCGATGGCCGGGATTACAGTGTCAACTTCAAGAACAAAGTCGGACCCTTCGATCGGTTCAGGCCTGCGCCTGCCGCTTTCGTCGGGTTCGCCCAGGCGCATTCGGATACACTGCAGGCCGCTGACACAGCTGCCTTCTTCCAGGATACAGGTGGGATTGGCCACGAGGTGGAACTTAATGCCTTCCTCCTCTGCTGCATCCACTTCCGCCTCGTTGGCGGGCATTTCCGCCCTGCTGCGGCGGTAAATCAGGTTCACTTCTTTAACGCCCAGCCGCACCGCGGAACGGGCACAGTCCATGGCCACGTTTCCGCCGCCGATGACCGCCACCCTGTCGCCGATATCAACCTTCTCGCCAAGGTTGACCTTGCGCAGGTACTCTACACCGGGCATAAAGCCCTTGTAGCCGGCATCCTCCCCCTTGCAGCCCATGTTGGCACTTTCATGAAGGCCGTTGGCGATAAAGATAGCTTTATAGCCTTCATCCCAGAGTTTTTCCAGTTCAATATCCTCACCAATCTTGGTGTTGTACTTAATTTCCACACCCAGGTTTTCCACTAAAGCCACTTCGGCATTAAGGATATCGCGGGGCAGCCGGTAGCTGGGAATTCCTACTGCCAGCATGCCGCCTGCTACAGGGAGGGCTTCATAGATGACTACCTTGTAGCCCTTTTGAGCAAGCTGGTAGGCAGCATTAAGCCCGGCCGGTCCGGCGCCAATGACCGCTACCTTGTCGGCATTTGGGCCGGGTTTGGCATAGTGAACGTTTTGATCGTAATCGTTTTTTACTCCAAAATCCGCTGCAAACCGCTTTAGCAGCCTGATCGAAAGAGATTCGTCGTAAGGCTGGCGGTTGCAGTTGGACTCACAGGGATGGACACATACCCGGCCCAGAGTTCCCACGAGCGTTGTTTTTTCACGGTTTACAGCCAGCGCTCCTTCGTAATCTCCTTCTTTAATACATTCAATATACCGGGGGATATTAATATGAGCCGGACAACCGTTACGGCAGGGAGCCGTAAGAACAGGCCGGTAGGAAAGGCCGTTTCCGACCTGGGGCTGTTCTTGATTTAAATAAGCGGAGAAATCATCTTCGAAATACTCGAGAGCATGAAGGAGAGGGACCGGGGAAGACATCCCGAGTTCGCAGAGCGAACTGTCTTTAACCAGCTTGCTCATCTCCTTCAAAAATACCAGGTCTTCCTTGCTGCCGCTGCCTCCGATTAACTTTTCCAGGCGGTCGGCAATTACCTTGCTGCCGGCCCGGCAGGGGATGCAGCGTCCGCAGGATTCCTGCTGGACATTTCTAAAGTACTCTTTCAAAGCTTCAACAACATTTAACTCCGGATCAACAACTACCAGCCCTGCCCAGCCGATGAAAGCTTTTAAATCCTCACCGTCTATTTGCGGGGGCACATCTGCCTGGGCCAGGTCAATCCGTTCATCTGGTTTCTTGTTTCGTTCATCAACTAATTTTCCATTCCAGCTGCTAAAAAATACTTTGGACATTTTTCCCTCTCTCCCTAAAGAAATTACTTAACCT
>PUKV01000088.1 GCA_003550645.1 Syntrophomonadaceae bacterium
GCCGGATGGTAACCGGAATGGCCGAAGGGTGAGGTGCCCCCGGTGCCGATCCATTTTGAACCGCCGTGGTGCTGTTCTTTTTGCTCCTGCAGGCGTTCCTCGAGGCGGCGGCGCAGGTCGTCTAAGTCCCAATCCTGGAACCGGTGCCGTTCCTGGTCCGATATTTGCATGGGAGGAAGCGCTGCTTCCAGCCATTCTAAAACTTTTTCAGTCAGTTCCAGCGGTGTTTCTACACCCTGGAAGTAGCTGTAGAAGGCCAGGTCATAGCGATCGTAATGGGCTTCGCTTTTAACCAGTACCGCCCGGGCCAGGTGGTAAAAGGCGGTCAGGCTGGAAGAGGCCATACCCCGGCTGAGGGCCTCCATCAGCATCATCCATTCGGTAATAGTTACGGGTACCCCGTAAGCTCTCAACAGGTAAAAGAAGTTGATAAACATAAACCCGGTCCTTTCAGAAAACCTTTAACGGCGGCGTGGGATGCCTGCAGCCGATTTGATCTGTTTGCCCTGGCTGTGCAGGCGCTGCAGGATGGTATTGAAATCCTGGTCTTTTTTCAGCAGGACTCCCAGGAAAGGAAACTCGGCGTTGATTTTGTCGGGGTTAATACCCCCGATGGCCAGGGCCTGGACCCAGTCCAGCAGTTCACTGGTGCTCGGCTTTTTTTGAAGGCCGCCGATACCGCGGATCCAGTAGAATGCCGCGAGGGCTTCTTCCAAAAGGTTTTGTTCCAGTTTGGGATGGTGAACCTTGATGATTTCTTCCATCATCGCAGCATCGGGAAAAGCAATGTAATGGAAGATGCAGCGGCGCAGGAAAGCGTCGGGCAGCTCTTTTTCGGCATTACTGGTGATGACGACAATGGGGCGGTGCCGGGCTTCGATTGTTTCCCCGGTTTCCGGAATATGGAAACTCATGATATCCAGTTCCCAGAGCAGGTCATTGGGGAATTCTAAGTCAGCCTTGTCAATTTCATCAATTAAGAGGACTACCTGGTTTTCCGAGATAAAGGCCCGGCCTAGCTGGCCCAGCTTGATATAGTGGCGGATATCGGAGACATCGTGGTCGCCGAACTGGCTGTCGTAAAGCCGCTGGACGGTGTCGTAAATGTAAAGCCCGTCGCCGGCTTTGGTGGAAGACTTGATGTTCCAGATTAACAGCTCCTTGCCCAGGTTGCGGGCGATGCTCTGAGCCAGCATCGTTTTCCCCGTGCCCGGTTCGCCTTTGATTAAAAGGGGCCTGCCGAGGGCCATCGCTACGTTGACGCTGTTTTGCAGCTCTTCTGAGGCGATATAGTCACCGGTTCCGGTAAAAGAATTATGGTTGTCGGGCAATTGTTTAGCCTCCCCTGTTTTTGCTTGATCATGATTTTGCAGTACTCTATTGCATTTTACTTGATAAAGTGGGCCCTCGCAACTCATAGCTATTTTTGACGCACCGTCCGCAGCCGCGGCACCTGTTTTGTCAATATCAGCTTTGCTGTTTTGCAGGAAAATGGCCTGGACGAAGCAGGAGTTCAGGCAGCTGCCGCAGTAATTCGCCTGCAGTTGTGCCGGTGTGAGATAATTTAAGAGAAGGCCGAATTCTAAAACCGGATCCTGCACTGATAATTTATTGCTGCTTTGTCCGGCCGGTATGGTTGGATTAGTTGAGGGTGTTGGAAGTAAGGTGCGAGTGATCAGCAGGGCTCTTTTTGAGGCTATTTAGGTTTTGCCTGGAGGTGGTTTCCATCGAGGCCGGTACAACTCCTGTAGGGATAAAACTGGTTACTACCGGTTTAAATACCAGCCTGGGCCATGGTTACAGCCTTTATTCCGGCCCTGCCTATTGTGATGCCGTGAGCAGGGCATCACGTGGTGAAAAGCTGCTTATTACCGCAGCCTCGATCAATAGATGCCGCTGGGCTCCGGTGGTCCTGGGATTTAAAAAGGTGGAAAACAGCTTTGAAAGAGGCCTGGACCCGCGTTTTGAAAACATGGAAGCCATCTATGCCTTTCCGCTTGGACAGAAGAATGAGGAAGATTTCCAACCCGACCTGGTAATTGTTCGGGACAGCCCCGGCTTGATTGCAGCGATTTTTGAAGAACTGGCATATAGCCGGCTTAAGGGCCCTTATGCACAGCGGTTCGAAATGAGCGCCCTGGCAGCGATTGACGGGAAAAAGGTGGTGCTGAGGACGGGCGCGGTTAAATTCTTTAACCGCTTGATTTACCGCCTGAAAGGGCGCCACTGGTTTAGGAAAACAGCGGATATGGCCCTCAAAAGCCCGGCGGCCTGCTATCTCTTCGATAAGTTTATTGCCCGGTTTTTAGCCGATATGTCTGTTTGCCGCAATTCCACGGTTATTCCGGCTTTAAAGGAAAGGGCTAACTGCTCGTACTTTTGCAGTGGGGCTATATTCTGGGGCGGTAATGATCCTTGCTTTATGACGGCAGGTATACCTTACGACTATTATTGTCGCCTGTCCAGAACAAAGCTTGACTGAAGTAACAAAAAGCTTTATTAACCGGACCGGGTGAAAGTAGCAGAAAAATTATGGAACAGGAAAAGGGCTAACCTCAAAAGGAGGGCTTAAAAATCGGCAGCTTTGACTTTTTTCGCTATGAATGCTGCACCCTGTGCGGTGAGTGCCTCTACCGGTGCCCTTACCTTGATTTAGACCGGGAAGAAGCAGTGATGGAAAAAAGAAAACTCCTGGAAGGAAAAGAGTCACTGGTCCTGGAGCGCTGTATCAGCTGTTATGCCTGCAACGTGTACTGCCCCAACGACTGCCGCCCTTATGAGTTGATTACCCGGCGATGGTATGAGAGGTACCTCAGAAAAGGCCTGCCTGAAAGAGCCCGCTATTTGATGCCTACCTTGCAGCCCAATTTCAGGTCCGACCTGGTTCGGGGCATGAACAGGCGGGAAAGGGGGCTGCTTGAAAAGTGGAGGAATACTCCGTCCGAGGGGGAACTGGTCATATATCCCGGTTGTAACAGCCTGGCCCTGCCCCATATCCTGGATGCTTCTTTCATGAAGGGGATCTCCATTTCAGGAAGCTGGGATCTTTGCTGCGGTGAAATGTATTACCGGATGGGCCTGTTTGACCAGGTTAAACGCAGGGCTGAAGAGTTGACCGATTATTACCGGGATAAAAAGATCGGAACCATGCTTTTCAACTGCCCGGCCTGTTTAAACATGTTTAGAA
>PUKV01000156.1 GCA_003550645.1 Syntrophomonadaceae bacterium
AAATCAACATTTTGCAGGGCTGTTACCTGTTCCTTGTTCTTAGTGGTAAATATTTTGGTCAGGTTTTTAATTTCTATAACGTTAGAGGCCAATTTTTATCCCTCCATCCAGGGGATGATTTTCTTTTCTACGGATCTAAAGGTTACGTCTATGATCATAACCGTCAAACTGATCAGGGCCATCCCCAAAAGCACCTGTTCAGTGCGGAAAAATTCTTTGCCATCCATAATCAGGTAACCAAGGCCTTTATCTGCTGCTACCAGTTCCGCGCTGATAACGGTTGTCCAGGCGATACCCAGCATCACTTTTAGCCCGGAGATAATCGGTGGTAAAGCTCCGGGAAGGATTACTTCACGCATTAGCTTGGCCCTGGTCGCACCCAGGTTTAACGCCGCCCTGATCAGGACCGGGTCGATGCTCCTGGTTGCTTCGATAGTGTACAGGACTGTTGGGGCAAAAGAGCCCATGAAGACGATAGAGTATTTTTGTGCTTCGGTTATCCCCAACCATAACAGGGAAAGCGGAATCCAGGACATGGAAGGCAGAGGGCGCAATATAGAAAGAATTGGGTCGGCTATAGCTTTGAGAAATTTTGAAGCTCCCAAAAGGATGCCGAGCGGGACAGCAACAGCGCCGGCCAGGGCAAAGCCGACTAATACCCGGCGTGCAGATGCGCTGACATGAAGCCATATTTCCCCTCTTTCATAAAGCCTGATGAAATCAGAATAGACCATAGTAGGAGCGGGTAGGAACAACGGTTGCACAAAACCGGCCTGGACTATTGACTCCCAGAGAGCAAGGAATGTTATAATTGAGATGATACTTACGATCCGGAGATCTTTGGGGAACTTACTCAAAAAACCTGGCCGCAGAGCTGCTTTTGTATTCAGGTCGGGCATTAATAATCACTCCAGTCACATATAATACTGTCGGGAATTGGTGAATAATGAACTGCCTCAGATAAAAATGAAAAGTTAGTAGAAAAAAATTTATTAAAACAAATATTATGCACCAAGACGATAGTAAACAGAAGTTGATGAAATGTCAAGTACTTTTTTGCAAAACCAATGAAAGATTTATGTTAATTAATAATTTCTTAATGGAAAGGGAGAAGCCTTCGCATAAACCAGTCAAGCCTACTTGAAGTTTATGCAAGAAGGACATTTATTGTGTTTTATGTAAACTATATGGACCCGGCTTAATCCAGGAGCTCAGAACGATATCGCTCGAATTGCATAAACGGTTTGGTAGTTAATTTTTACTGGAGTAAAAGTGGTATGAAGGCCCTGGGGTAGGGAAAAATAGTTACCAGCGGGTTTAGGTTTAATAACGGTTGCATAAGTGTTGCGTATACTGCCCGTTTACATGAAGGTTGTGCGACGGCAAAAACAAGGGCGAGCCGGCTTTAAAAAGCCGGCTCGTTGTTTCATTTTAATATGTTTGCTTCTTTAATGTTGTTGGTAATTATAGTTTTGTTACGTTTGAAGCCTGAGGTCCCCGGTCTGCTTCGATTACATCAAATTCGACCTGCTGACCCTCTTCTAATGTTTTGAACCCTTCTTCCTGGATTGCTGAATAATGAACAAATACATCATTCCCATCTTCCTTTTCGATAAAACCGTACCCTTTTTCAGGGTTAAACCACTTAACACTGCCTTGCATTAAAAATAAACCTCCTAAATATACCCTTTTACGGGGTGTTGTGTGGTAAACAATACCATAAAAGCGGCTAAGAAGCAAGGCATAGGATAAAAATACTGCACAGCTGTGCATTATTTTTGATCAGTGACATTACTGGTAAAGCGGTTGCAACGGGCAACTTAGAAAATGTTGTATCCGGTCGGCTTATAAGGAGACAGGCTGCCGAAACCCGAACCATATATATGGCGAATGTCTAAAGGATCAAAGTGAAAGTTTGCAGTTGAGTTGCTGTCATTGCTTGCGGTGATCGCGCCACCCTGACAAAATGCAGTTAAGCTTAGCAGCCAAGATACTTAAATATTAGAGTATAAGACGTTTGATAGCTTGGAAAAGAGCAGTGCATATATTAAAAGTTAAATCCTGCCAATCAATGCAGCATAGAAACCGCAGGCTTCGATTATTTTTTCCACCGCACAGTTTTCGTTGGTGCAGTGGGCAAGTTTGTATACGCCGGGTCCGAACCCGATGGTGGGTATACCCATACCAACAGGTGTCACGGCATTGGTGCTGAAATCCCAGTAATCATATTCAGGGTTTCTCCCGAAGATCTCCCGGTATGCGGTGGCACAGGCTTGGGCAAGGTAATGGTCCAGGCTGATTTCCCAGGCGGGATGAAATGGTTGATAGTATATATCAAGGCCGGTCCAGCTTTTGCGGTGCAGGGTGTCAATTTCCCATGAAGCCTTTTTGCCGGCAATGATTTGTTCCATTTCCGAATTGATCATAGCTTCTGTTTCCCCGGGTACCATCCTGCGATCCAGGTAAGCTTCGCATTCATAAGGGACGGCATTTAAGGATACGCTTTTGGAATATATATTAGACATAACCAGGGTACTTTTAGGCCCTTTTTTTTCATGCAGTTTATGATTGGTTTTTTCAACCTGCTGGATGATTTCTGCCATTTCATATATGGCATTTTGCCCTTTTTCCGGTGCTGAGCCGTGGGCTGATGTACCTGTGGTTTTGATCGTGATCTGGGCCTTGCCCTTGTGGCCGGTAACGATCCTGTTATCGGAGGGTTCACAGGTGACGAAAAAGTCCGGCCTGATCGCCTGTTCTTTAAACAGGTGTTTCAGGTTTTCGCCGTCGCAGTCCTCTTCCATGACGGTGCCGGAAACATAAATCGTTTTTCCTGCATCAAGCCCCAGTTGTTTGGCTATATACCCTGCATATATTGAAGCAGCAGCGCCAGATTTCATGTCTACAGCGCCCCGGCCGTAAATTTTTCCATCAACGATTTCTCCGCTAAAAGGGGGGTAATCCCATTTTCCCTCATCTTTTACTGCAACTGTATCGAGATGAGAATCAAACATGATCTGTTTTTCTCCGCTGCCAATTCTTCCAGTTACATTACCCATGGCGTCGATGGTTATTTCATCGTAGCCAAGTTCGCTCATCTTTTTTGCTGTAAACCTGACTGCTTCTTCTTCCTGTCCTGAGTAGCTTTTTATCCTGACCAGGTCCCTGGTAAAGTTGACCAGGT
>PUKV01000181.1 GCA_003550645.1 Syntrophomonadaceae bacterium
GTCCTGGAAGGAAACCGGCGCGGCTTTGCTTTCCTGCGTCCTGAACAGCAGCGCGAGGATGTTTTTATCAGCCCAAACAACCTCAATGAAGCCGCTCACGGCGACAGGGTCATGGTCAAGCTCGATCGCAGGAAGGGCCGCCGGAAAAGAGAAGGGACCGTGATCGGAATCCTCAAGCGGGGCAGGAGGCGGCTGGTCGGCACCCTGCACCGGGAAGGCAAGAAATACTATGTTATTCCTGACGATCAGCGTTTTCCAGGGCCTGTACAGGTGCCCCTGAAGGGCATGAAGGAAGCCGAAATCGGGGACAAAGTGGTTGTTGAGATTGAAAGGTGGGCCCGGGGAAAGAAGGCGGCCCGGGGTAAACTGGTTGAATATATCGGGCCGGTAGGCAGCCTGCATACCGAGCAGGTTACTTTCCAGCGCCGCTTTGAACTGCCCGGCGAACATCCTCCCCAGGCCTTAAAGGAACTGGAGAATTTACCCGGGGAAGAAGACATCCCGCGCCTGGCCAAAGAACAGGAACGGGCCGACTTGAAAAAGATGCAAATGGTGACCATTGACGATGAACTGGCCCGTGACTTTGACGATGCCGTCTCCCTGGAAGAAGGTGACGGCGGCGTTTACCGGCTGGGCGTCCATATCGCCGATGTGTCCCAGTATGTCCGCCAGGGCAAACCGATAGACCGGGAAGCTTTAAAGCGCGGAACCAGCATCTACCTGGTTGAACGGGCCATCCATATGCTCCCTTCCGGGCTATCGGAAAAATTATGCAGCCTGCAGGCCGGTAAAGATCGCCTGGCCGTCAGTGTTATAATGGATCTAGACGCGGAAGGCAACCTGGTCGAAGCGGCCTTCAAACCCAGCCTGATCAGGGTTGATGAGCGTCTTTCATACCAGCAGGTTGAGGCCTACCTGTCCGGCAGGGAAGATGCGTCGATCTTTAACAATCGAAGCGTTGCTGATATGATTGACCGGATGGCCGAACTGGCTAAAAAGCTAAGGGAGAAGCGGATGCAGCGCGGCAGCCTTGATCTCGAAATCCCGGAAGCAAGGATCGAGGTAGACGAAGAAGGAGTCCCCCTAAAAATCGGAAAGCGGGTCATGGGGCAGTCAGAATCGCTGATCGAGGAGTTCATGATTTACTGCAACGAAACTGTTGCTGAATACCTGGAGGAACAGGACCTGCCCTGTATTTACAGGATTCATGCCGTGCCCATGGATGAGAAGCTGGCCATGCTGAGAGAAACCCTGGCCTTGATGAATGTTAAGGCTGCATCTAAATTCAAGCAGTTGAGGCCGGAAGACCTGAATAAACTGCTGGAAGAAACCAGGGGAGAAAAAACAGAAAAATTGGTCCGTTACCTGGTCCTGCGCTCACTGCCCCAGGCTATTTACAGTGCTTTTAATGAAGGGCACTTTGGTCTTGCATCAGGGTGTTACTGCCATTTCACTTCCCCGATCCGGCGTTACCCGGACCTGGTTGTGCACCGGATCTTGAAGCAGCACTTGCTGCCGGGCGGTTATTCTAAAGAGAAAGCCAGGCGCCTGCAGTCCCGCCTGCCGGCCATTGCCCAGCAGTCTTCAGAAAGAGAGCGGGCCGCCGTGGAAGCCGAGCGGGCCAGTTTAGATATGAAAAAAGCGCAGTACATGGAACAAAGGATCGGTGAAGTATACACCGGTATTATCAACGGGGTTACCCACTTCGGTGTTTTTGTCGAGCTGGACAATACGGTAGAGGGAATGATCCCGGTAACAGAATTAAGTGACGATTACTATATCTATAACGAAAAAGCTTCCCAGTTAGTTGGAGAAAGAACCCGGAATACATATCGCTTAGGCGACAGTATCCGGGTGCAGGTAATCAGGGCCAGTAAAGAAGAAGGAAAAGTAACTTTTGCCCCGTCAAAAAAGGAGGAAGCTGTTTAAATGGATATTTATGAAGCTTTGAAGGAAAGAAGAAGTGTGAGGAAATATACCTCCGATCCCGTGCCTGAGGATAAGCTCAACCGCCTGCTCGAGGCAGGAAGGCTGGCTCCCTCATGGGCCAACAAGCAGTGCTGGAGGTTTATAGTGGTAAAGGATCCGGAAAAGAAGGAGAACCTCGCTTCAGCCATGCCGAAAGATAATCCCGCCCGCAGGGCGGTGGGCGAGACGGCTCCCTTAGTAATTGTGCTGTGTGCGGACCCGGAAGCATCCGGGAAACAGGACGGCAAAGATTATTACCTGCTTGACTCCGGCCTGGCCATGCAGCAGTTGATGCTGGCCGCCAATGCTGAAGGATTGGGCACCTGCTGGGTGGCCTGGTTTGATGAAGCCACCGTTCGTGAGGCCTGTGCGGTGCCGCCGGAGTACAGGATAGTGGCCATTACTCCCGTTGGGGTGCCGGAAAAACAGCCCTCCCCTCGGCCGCGTAAGGACCTGTCCGAGATAACCTATGCCGAAGAATGGGGCCGTTCATATACCGGTTAGAAGTCCCGGCTGTTTTTACCGGGTAATACTGTGGGCAAGGGGAATGAGTTGAATTGAGTGATAATACGATCAAAGTTGTCAGCACTAACCGGAAAGCCCGGCACGATTTTCATATCGAAGACAGCTTTGAAGCCGGGATAGTCCTCACCGGCACTGAGGTCAAGTCTATCCGAAACAATAAAGTTAACCTCAAGGACAGCTATGCAAAGGTTGAAGGTGCTGAGCTTTTCTTGTATAATATGCATGTAAGCCCATATGATCCGGGTAACCGCTTTAACCATGATCCGGTGCGGACGCGCAAGCTGCTGATGCACAAAGCCGAGATCGGCAGGTTGGCCGGGAAAATCAAAGAAAAGGGCTACGCTTTAATACCCCTGAAGATTTACTTAAGACAGGGCCTGGTCAAAGTAGAACTGGGCCTGGCCCGGGGTAAGAAGAAGTATGATAAACGGCGCGATATCGCCGAACGCGACCGCAAGCGTGAAATGGAACGAGACATGAAAGACAAGGCCATTAAGGAAAGAATTTAAGTTTCCAAACCATGGGGGCGTAAGGATTCGACGGGGGTCGTTGGAAGCAGAAGCTGCAAGCCCAGGACCATGACCTGGATAAAACATGGAACGGCTATAGACGCCAAACCGAATTACGCACTCGCTGCTTA
>PUKV01000098.1 GCA_003550645.1 Syntrophomonadaceae bacterium
ATTCGTCGTATATGTCTCCGATTAATACTACATTGTCCACTCCCAGGCAGCGCTGGCCGCCCATGCCGAAACAAGACCGGAGCATCCACTGGACTCCTTCATCGAGGTTGGCATCGGGCATGATCACGACGTGATTTTTTCCGTTTCCATTCATAGAGGATGTTTTTCTGAGTTTGCCGCACATTTCAAACAGCTCGTGTCCGGCACGATTGGAGCCGATAAAGCCGACACCTTTGATTTCAGGTTGTGAGAGTATTTCTTTGTTGATTTCTCTTCCTCCATGAATCATGTTTATAACTCCGGGAGGAAAGCCGGCCTCCTGGGCCACCCGGTTTATATACTCTGCCGCTACCGGGTCTTGTCGGCTGGGGCTGATGACAACCGTACAGCCTGCTGCCAGGGCGTAGGGAACAAATGATGACCAGGCATGCATAGGGATATTACCGGGGGTAACAATCAGGAAAGGTCCTAGTGGTTCCCAGCTCAGGTATTGATCAATGTCGCGGGCCAGCTGCATTACATGCTCATTTTGTTTAGGCAGTGCGTAAATGGCAGCGCAGGCCGATTCAATGTTTTCAATTACTCTCCTCACTGAGCCCTGGGCTTCTCCTATAGTGCGGCCGTGGTCCTGGCTCAAGACCCGGCACAGTTCATCAAAATGTTCCTCAAACTTTGCCCGCATATCGAAAAGCATGCAAGCCCGATCCCTGATCGGCATTTCACTCCAGGTTTTGAAGGCCTCGTAGGCAGTTTCTACAGCAGAGCGTGCCTCCTGTTTTGTTGCCTCCGGGAACTGGGAGATTACTTCACCGGTGGCCGGATTTACATTATTGTTTAGTTTTTCTGATTTGGATTCTATCCACTCACCGTTAATTAGTAATTTTTGTATGCCATAATTACTTTTCACCTCAGGTAATGTTGCCATTGTCTCATTTAAACCCTTTCCTTTTTGTTTATTTTAGGCCATTTATAGTTGCTTAATACTAATCATCCCGGCTAAAATATCAAGAGCTATCAATTCCGGAATATTTTAATGATGGAGGAGTTGTCTTCACCTCCTAAACCTTGTGCATGGGCAATTTTAAAATATTTCTGAGCCAGTCCACAGAAAGCAGGCTTTTGTGAATGCTTTTCTGCCAGTTCCATAGCCAGGCTAATATCTTTTAGCAGGTTGTCGGTACTGAAACCCGGCGAAAAATTGTTGGCCAGGATATAGTTCTTTGCTTTATTCTCCACGCAGTAACTTCCACCAGACGAGTTTTTAAATGCAGTCAGCATTTGTTCCACTTCTAAACCGAGGCTTTCCCCCAGTACCAGTACCTCTGATAGGGCACACATATTGACAGAATAAACCAGGTTATTTAGAAGCTTCATTGTTACACCGTTTCCTGCTTTTCCTGTAAAACAGATATTAGTGCCAATGGCTTCGAAAATAGTCTTGCATTCCTCAAAAACTTTTTTTGGGCCACCGATCATGATTGTAAGAGTACCTTCTTCTGCGCCGTTTAGGCCCCCACTGACCGGGGCATCAAGCATTTTGATATTATGAGATTCCGCTTCCTGGTAAATCTTTAAGGTTAAACTGAGAGACGATGTGCTCATGTCAATAATGATTTTGCCTTCTTCTAAGTCTTTAATTATGCCGGTTCGGCCAATAAATACTTTTTTTGTATCTGCTGGTTGAGGAAGCATGGTAATTATTACCTCTGCATTCTCAATTAATTCCTGGATAGTGGTTGCTGTTCGTGCACCCGCTAACTGCATATCATCCATTTTTGTATGGCAGATATCATACACAACTACTGAAAAACCGGCCTGGATCAGGCGTTTTGACATCCTTGCTCCCATTTTCCCCAGGCCTATAAAGCCAATAGTTTTATTCACCTTATGTTCTCCTGTAATAATGTTTTAAAATAGATAGCTGTAACTATATATTGTTTTCTTTATATCCGAGCTGTTTTGAAGCCTCGGTTGTTATCTTTAACAGGTACTCTTTATACTTAGTTATTTCCGGTTCGTTTATTCGAAATGAAGGGCCAACAACTGAAAGACTGGCTATAACAGTTCCATCATCCTTTTTTATTGGTGCTGAAATGGCTGTTACTCCATCAACATGCTCACTATTGCTGATTGCAAATCCTTTTTCCCTGATCTCTTTTATTTCCCGGTGTAAAACTTGTGGGTCTGTAACCGTTTTTGTTGCAGCAGCAGGCAGGCCTTCCTTAATTATTTCATCGATACGTTTATCAGGGAGGTGAGCCAGAAGCACTTTACGGGAAGCTCCGGTGTGCAAATGTTCCCTGCTGCCGATTGGTGGCAAGTATACAAGGGCGCTGTTTGGATCAAGTCTTTCCACGCAAATGCCCCATTTATCATCTCTAACCTGCAAACAAATTGTTTCGCCAGTTAACTCGCCCAGCTTTTTCATATACGGCAAAACCATTTCTCTAAGCTTGATTTGTTTTTTGGCCAGGTAAGCTAATTCAAGGGTTCTGTAGCCGAGGTAGTACTTTTTTGTGTGCTCATCTTTCCTGAGGATTCCACATTTTTCCATTGCTGTGAGGTGTCTAAGGACATTTGCTTTTGGTAGTCCCGACAATTGAACGAACTCCGAAAGGCCAATTTCTTGCCTTTCGTCAGAAAACCAGTCTAACAGGCTGAGAGCAATTAATACTGTTCGGGTTTCTTTTTCTTTTTGCAAAAGACACCTCCAGGTGAAGCGAAGCTTTTATGTTTCATTATATGAACCGCTGGTCTATTAAATGCAATATTCGGCATGATTTCATTAATTCCTGCTTGAGAGGAGATATTTTTTGCATTTTTTTATTAAATTATAATTGGGTCAACCGAGTCTTTGAAAGAAAGGTATAGCCCGGTGTGATCGATTATAGCTTGATGAAATACGTATTTAGTAGGATGCAGCAAGCAGGTTGTATAATTAAGCTTCCAGTTGGGCTGCTGCTTGTCATGCATCGAATAAAAGGCTTTAAACTTTTCCCGCCAGGAATTTTTTCCTTAACCCGGGTTCAAATTTTTCAATGGCATAGCGCAGCATAGTCCGCGGCATTTGCCGGTAGCGGGTTTGAAGATAATTATATTCTACTTCAAAATCCCTGTTGCC
>PUKV01000099.1 GCA_003550645.1 Syntrophomonadaceae bacterium
ATTTCTTCTTCGACCTTCTTTTGAATCTCAAACTGACGTACCGCCTCTTCTCTGCGGTCTAGTTCTTCTTGTTTCCTTCTTAACTTAGCGAAAGCAGAATTTTCTTCTGGTGTTTGCTTAGGCTCGGGTTTTCCTGCAAAATCATCAAGACCATCCTCTTCTTTTTGCTCAGGTTCAGCCTCGTCATCAGGCTCTTCATCAGGCTCATCATCAGCCTCTTCGCCCTGCTCATATCCATCGACATCTAAATTAGTGTCTTCATCTGAATACTCAAAGTCAGGTAAGTCTGCATCAGAATCTAATTCTTCTCCGCCTTCTTCGGTAGGGTCCACGACTCCCTCTTGGCCTTCGTCTAAGGCTTTTTCTTCATCAATAAACATAGTACCTCCTTCAAACTTTGGATTTTTACGCTATCCCATGCGAATTTAGATATAAAAAAACACCCCTAAGGGCGAAATGCTTACTCAATTACCTACCTGTTATTGTATCAAAGTTCTGCCCGCCTACTAATCCACCACTATAATCTAACGTATCAGCATATCTGCCAGGCTGAGGCTTCTGTTGTGGCTTGTTAAATTGATTCTGTGGATTAGCAACACCATCTCCACCACCTTTAGTGCCTGCATCAGGTTCAGCTAACATTTGCTTTGCTTGTTGTATAGCCATAGATAACTCTTCCATATGATGATTCATTAAATGTTCCTGTACTTCTGGTGGCAATTCGCCAAGTGCTGCAATCATTCCTTGGATAGAGTCTTGTGCGAATAGATGTTGCAATACCATGTCTAAATCTGGCAACCTACCTTCATCTATAGTCTTCCATAAATCTTTCACGGTAATAGCTTGTCTATCATGCATTGTAAAGGCTATATTAGCATAGAAGTTTCTATCGGTTGGTTTTGCATTTACTATATCAATAGTAATATCAAAATCTGGAACGAAATGTTCTTTCATTTCCTGTCCCTCGCCATCGCCTGTCAATACAACCTCTCTTATCCAAACGTCATACATATCTTCATTTGAGAATGTGCCATCATCTATAGTTTCACCATCTGGTCCTTTAACTCTGTAGTACCTTTCTTCAGTATAAAACTGTTCAAACAAATCAATCCTAAGACGGTTAACCTTAACAAGTAATTGCTCTAGTTTTTCTTGAGCCACTCTCATTCTTACATCACCACGTGCACCTAGCTCAGCTACGGACTTATAAGGCATACCACTATGAGATTGTTGCCCTTGGTGTATCTGAGTAACCTGACTAATGACCTCTATCATTCTTTGTTTATGGTCTTTGTATACCGGTATATTGCTTGGCACTTGAACAGGGTCTCTTGGTTTTATAGCTTCGGGGTCATTAACCTCAAAATGCATACCACCCTTTCCACTATCTTCTTTAATAGCGGCCATCTGCTTAGAATCAATTGCATTTTTACGATAGTAACTACCGCCCAAACCTTGACGGGCCATAGCTTCCATCTCTACTTCATCAGCTTTATTATGTAGTACTTGCGGTATCTTTATGTTTCTTATCTCTCCATATCCCCAATGAGATACCTCATCATCGTATCTTGTATTATAAGCGAAGGGGTATCTGCCGTTATCATAGATGTATGGTACATACTCCAATAATATACCATCTGAATAATAGGCCACATGCACGCCTTCTAGCTCAGACTCCGCCATATCACGAATATCCTGTGCTTTGTATACATATCCTCTTTCTTCAAGGTATTCTGCCCTCTCAAGTAATTCCTGCTTTCTTTCCTGAGGCATATATTCTGGAAACCCTCTATGGAAATACTCGTAGACATAAGCCATCTGCGAGTCATTACCTTCATCTATATCCAACTCAGTATTAGTCTCATTGTTTACATACTTACCATAATCCCACCTATCCCATATATAAGGTAGAGTCTTTCTATACCTCTGGCTTATGAATTTACATTCATCTATATCCAATTCCAAATCCAGTATGGCAGGGTCTGGGAAAAAATCTTCTTTTCTTACCTGTAATAGCTGAACATCACCAATCCATCTGTCAGGACCTTTGCCACCGTATATCTCACTATTCCAACAAACTTTAATTATAGCAGGACCATATTTTAGAAACTCTAGTACTGTTCTCCTCCATAATGTCTTGAACTCATTTTTCTCATCATTATAACGTGAAATATCTTGTACCTTTTTGGCCTGTACCTCGTGTTGGTTCTTAGTACCTCTGATAACTGGTTCTGGTGTATTAGAAGTTATATTAGCGGCCATTATTTGTACGGAATTAAATACAAAATTGTCTTCGCTGTTTGGTCGTATTCTTCTCATTCGCTTACTTCTATAAGCAAAATCAGTACACCATTGTAATCCGCCACCCTTATATATTTTCTCTTCGTCTTTCCATGTATCTTCTAAAGAGAAACCTATTTCATCTAAAGTGCTAAACTTGGCCGCTTCAGCTGAATATATATCGGATGCAATACGCATAGACATTTCTTGCTCAATTCGATTATTAGGTGTACGACTTGTCGTAACCTGAGCATCTTCTTCCTTCTTCTGGCTAAATAACTTACGTATCAAAAAAATTCACCCCCTATTAATCGTAAAACGCATGCCGTCTTCCATAGTCTTCATCTTTCTTATGCTCGTCTTCAACGATTTCTTCTTTCTCCTTCTTCACAAAGTCAAAGAAAGAGTTCTCGTCTCTATCAATTGTTTCACATTCTTCTTGTTCTACTATACAAGAGTAAGTAACCTTGTAACCTACAAATACTCCTACGAGTACGGTTAAGCTATGTACAAACATTAAAATTGCAATATCCATAAGTACCTCCTATTAAGAATCATAAAAACCACCTGTATTTAATCTATCTTCATCATCATCGTCTTCATCATAATACACAGACGATGTTGGACTGGTAGGAGCTGGGCGATTTGACAATAAATATCTTATAGCATCTACGCTATGTGTCAGCTCATGCGGGTCTTTGGCAACATCGCTAGGATTATTCTCGTCTGCTTGTATCTCAGACAATGAACGTATTAGACACCTACATTCATTTGAAATAACCATGTTAGACAAGAAAATATTATCTCCTGTCTGTTCGTCACGTGTCTTATGTATACGCA
>PUKV01000248.1 GCA_003550645.1 Syntrophomonadaceae bacterium
ATATACCGATTGTTGACTTTTTGAAAACCTTGCATTAAAATAAACTAAGAATTGCATAAGAGTATTATTATCGGGGCGTGGCGCAGTTTGGTAGCGCGCTTGACTGGGGGTCAAGAGGTCGCTGGTTCAAATCCAGTCGCTCCGACCATTTTTTTTCAGCCTTTTTTAAATCCTTACTTGGAGGTGATACAAAAATATACTGAATATAATGATCAAGAAAGGAAGGGACGTGCCCGTTTTATGAGAAAGAAAGTTATTACAGGTATTGCACTGACCTTAGTTATTGTACTGGCTCTTTCATTATCTGCCGCCGGTAGAGATTACGATTACAAACGCACCAGTACCGGTTTCAGGTATATCGGAGATATCTTTCATGAGAAAGAAGTCGATTTTGATTTTGGAGGAGCTTCCTTTCACATCCGTGGTTTTGGAGAAGTGTATGGAAACCATGACGTACATGCAGTTAGGTACAGGGATTTCAGTCCTCGCGACAGTGTTTATGAACCATATGCATTAACAGAAGAGAAGGTTAATATCAGCCTTTACCTGAGAGGAAAAACTGACCCTGACTACTCCGCAGCAATTGCTCAAATGGAAGCAGAGGCAATTGCCCACATAGAATCCAGGCGTGAACAAGCTATAGCCGACCTGAATGCTCAAAAACAAGCTACTCCGGGCATGACTGGCGAGGAGTTTCATGCAGAAATGAGAAGTATACATAATTATTTCGATGAACTGCTTAAAGAGACAATCGATAGCTACAGTGAGGCAAAGCGTAATGTCAGGATCTTAACGGAACATACACTTCCAAACCATAATACCAGGATCAGAGCTGGTATCGATATGGATCCCGGTGAAGAAGGTTTCATCAGGCAGTCAATAGCATCCAGTAAAGACTCCGGTGAATATTTGAGGATTCGCAATCAAATCGAAAATACCGGGGGCACTACAAAGCGCAGCCTTGAAATTGACAATTTCCTGGACGAGAGGATGCGTGTTGACGGTTACGCCAGAGTTCATGAAACCTCTGAAGTCCGTGATGGAAGAACTAAAACCGGATGGTGGGATAAGCAGCCTTAAGGTGAGTGCTTCGTAAAAAAATGATTATGGAATAAAAAGGGCCCGGGATAAAACCCGGGTCTTTTCTTTTTGACATCAAAAATGATACTAAGTATAATAATAACTACTCAGGCCTGGACCGCTAAGCCACAGGGGACGGTTCCACCGTTTTTCCCCTGGCCTCCTGGAGCTATGGTTAAAGGGACTTTCGAACCGTCACCATGGTGCTGCTTATCACTCAACAAGGACAACAGGCTAAGCAGGTAAATATTATTTGTTTCAAAAAGGAAAAATTGAAGGGAGGAAATGTACCAGGATGACAGCAGAAAAAAGCTTTGAAGAACGACAGCGTATGGCTTATAAACGGGCTGAAGAACTTAGTGACACGATTGTTGATTATAAGGAAGCGCTGAAAACCATACCATATGGCTTCAAAAATTGGCCTCAAATCCAGGAAAATCAGAAAAGGATAAAAGAGTTTTTTAAAGCCTCTGATGATGACTGGGAAAACTGGCGCTGGCAGCTAAAAAATAGAATCAGCACCCCTGAAGTTTTAAAAGAACTTCTGCCTATAGAGAAGCAGGAGCTGGAAGAGATCAAGGAAACCGGCTCCAGGTATCGCTGGGCTGTTTCACCTTATTACCTCAGTTTGATTGATCCTGACGATCCTGAGGATCCCGTAAAAAAGCAGTGCATACCATTTATAAATGAAATTCTTGACCAGGAAGGCTATGACGACCCGATGGGTGAGGAGTTTACTTCTCCCACAACGGCGATTACCCAGCGTTACCCTGACCGCCTGATCATCAAAGTAACCAACCAGTGCGCCATGTACTGCCGTCACTGCCAGAGGCGGAGAGGCATCGGTGAACAGGATCTGGCTACACCAAGAGAAGAATTGGAGGAAGCGCTTGACTATGTCAGGAAGAACGAAGACATCCGGGATGTCCTGTTAACAGGCGGAGACGGCCTGATGCTAGATAACCAGACTATTAAATGGCTGCTGGAGGAACTGGACAGCATCGAACACGTTGAAATGAAGCGTTTTGGTTCCAGGACCATGGTTACTATGCCGCAGCGGATTGATGATGAATTATGCCGAATCTTTTCCGAACACCTGCCCCTGTATGTGATTACCCATTACAACCACCCTCTTGAGATTACCCCCAGGGCCAGGGAAGCCTGCTTTAAACTGGCCAAAAGTGGTGTGGCTATGGGCAATCAAGCTGTACTTTTGAAAGGTATTAACAACGATCCGTTCGTAATGCGCAAACTGAACCAGGAACTTCTAAAAATAATGGTCAGGCCTTATCTGATCTTCCATGCCAAGGCAGTCAAAGGGACTTCACACTTCAGGACCAGGGTTGAAGAAGGAATTGAAATAATGGAGAAGCTGCGCGGCTACACATCGGGGCTGGCTATCCCGTACTATGTGGTCAATGCACCATTTGGCCTGGGCAAAACTCCGATGCTGCCGGAATACCTGGTAAGCATGGGTAAAGATTATTTACAGATTAGAACCTGGGAAAACAAAGTTTTAAGATATGAAAATAAGTAGTTGTATAATTCAGCATTCGCCAAATCAGGTTTCTTATTCCAGTTAAGCCCGATAAAAAAATGGGACACACCGTTTTCTGGTTTGTCCCCTTTTATTCTGTATAGAAATATGTAGTTTAATAAGTTATGGCAGTTTCGACTATAAGCTTCAGCAGATTCTTTATTCCTGTAAATAATCAACAACCCGGCCCCATTGCAGGTATTGATCGACATTATCCTTAATAATATTGATGGCATTCTGGTTCTGCGGGTGAATGCTCCGGTAAATGCTTTGCAGGTTTTCAATAGTTGAATAGGTGCTTTGATGGACCAGTATGACGGGAACTCCTTTTTCTTCAGCCTGGGAGAGAACCTGCAAGTCCGGGTAAAGCCCTCCAGTTAAAATTATTACCGAAGTACTGGTTTCAAGCGCAGTAAGAGCCATATCACTGCGGTCTCCGCCCGTAATCAAAGCCTTGTTTGGAGCGCGGAGCAAGTACTTAAGCGCGCTTTCTATATTCATGGTACCGACCACAATTTCTTCTACAATCCGGTTCATGTTGTCGGGTGCAGTGAGTACATCCCCTCCGACAACATCATAAAATTCGGCTACAGTTGGAGCCGATATTTCCACCTGGCTCGGGATCAGCCCCAGTACATCAAAACCCTTCTCTTCAACCAGCGGCTTGTAAACACTGTCCGTCTTATTCCACTGGTTAGTGGTGATATTGTTGAATATACAGCCGATAACCGGGATATTTTTATTTTTCCACATTTCCAGGTAAAGCAAATTCTGATCCAGGTCAAAATCATCATCGGCTTTGATCACCTGCAGAGTGGAGGCCCCGAGCATCTCAGCCAGGTTGAAATCGTCAAGGCCCTGGTTGTGTCCCACATGGGGCTCGATACTGCCGTCAATCAACACGACATCATATCCTTCCGAACATTTTTTGAAGGCCTTCTTTATGCGGGGGTGAAGATCTTTTACCTCCTGCATGAACCGAGGCGTAAGGTAATGATCGTTTACAATTACAGGTGAAATTGTATCTCCGGAATAAGGCAAACAAAACACATCACGCATCAGCATGACATCATCATCGTCTTTTTTGATAGTGCCTTTACGAAATCCTATTGGTTTAAAGTAAGAAACCTTAAATCCTTTTTCCTGCAATTTCAGCCCCAACCCCAGGGCAGTCGCAGTTTTGCCCCCGCCGGCTTTTCCGGAAAAATAAATCGCTTTCATTTAATCACCTCATTAAGGAGTTATTCCTTGTCATTGACTGCTTCAATAGTTATTTTAACATCAAGAGCGGTTGCGCCCTCGTTATGAACTCGAACAGGGTTAATATCCATTTCGGTAATTTCCCTGAAATCATTTACCAGCCTGGCTGTTCTCAAGATGGTATCGGAAAGGGCTTCTAGATCGGCAGGTTTTTTGCCCCGGTAACCCTTGAGCAGGGTATTGGCCTTGGTTTCTGTAATCATCTTCTTTACTTCTTCCCGCGTAGTTAATGCCGAAGCCAGGCGGAAAGAAACATCCTCCAATAAATTTACATAAATACCGCCCAGCCCGAATACTACCAGCGGACCGAACTGGACATCCCTGGACATACCGACAATAACTTCAACCCCTTCATCCACCATATCCTGGACCTCAATGCCATATACAGGAGCATCCGGCAGGTAGTAATGCACATTTTCCATGATTTTTCGGTATGCTCTGGCTACCTCTTTTTCACTGTGTAAACCGATTGCTACACCGCCAACGTCTGTTTTATGGGCTATCCGGGGAGAAGATATTTTTAAAGCTACGGGAAAGCCCAGTTTTTCTCCGATCTCGACCGCTTCTTCCTCAGAAGTAGCCAGGTAAGTTTTACTAACCTGGATTCCGTAAGCGGACATCACATCAGAAGCTTCATGGCCCAGGAGGACCACCCGGCGGTCGGCTAATACCTCATCCAGGGTTTTGCGGACTGCCTCCCGGTTGACATTATCAAGATCTACCGGTTCAAAAGGGGCTGTTTCCTCGAGATGTTCATTATAGCGGATCATGCCGCGCAGGGAATTAATGGAGGGCTCGGGAAAAGTAAAAGTCGGTATCGAATTGGCGGTCAGGTAATTTCTACCTGTAGCAAGGGTCTTGCCGCCCATATAAACGGCCATGACCGGTTTTTGGTCATGCTTTTTATTCAGCTCCACAATGGTGCGGGCTGTTTTTTCCGGTTCTGTTACCGCTGCGGGGCATAACAAAACCATGGCGCTGTCGACGTTTTCATCTTTAAGGACCGTTTCCAGCGCAAAGCGGTAGCGGTCATCCCTGGCATCGCCGAGAATATCAACCGGATTGTACAGGTTCGCTTCACCGGGAAGGTTTTCTCTTAACTTACCGATAGTTTCCCTGGTAAACCGGGCCATTTTGAGGCCGCACTTTTCAACCGCATCGGTGGCAACGATAGCCGGCCCGCCGGCATTGGTAACAATAGCTACTCTTGCGTCACCGGGCAGGGGTTGAGTGGCAAATGCCCTGGCCATATCAAAGAGGTCGTTCATACTTTCAGCCCTGAGCACACCGCTCTGCCTGAAAGCAGCGTCATAGGCGCGGTTACTCCCGGCCAGGGCCCCCGTATGAGAACTCGCTGCCTGGGCACCGGCGCTGCTGGTTCCCGATTTTAAGATTATGATCGGTTTTTTCTTGCTTGCTTCCGAACAAACTTCTACAAATTTTTCACCATCGGTTATGTCTTCCACGTAGCATAAAATTACACTGGTTTGCGGATCATCGGCACAGCTTTCTATTAAATCGATTTCAGTCAGGTCGGCTTTGTTTCCCGCACTGATAAACCGGGAAAAACCCATGCCCATCTCGAAGCTCCAGTCCAGGATGGAAACTAACATGGCGCCGCTTTGAGATATAAATGAAATGTTCCCCCGGTTAGGGAATCCTTCGGCAAAAGAAGCGTTCACCGGGGTGTGAGTATCCATGAGGCCGACGCAATTTGGACCAAGCATGCGCATCCCGTAGCGTTTGCAGATCGAGATCAATTCCTGTTCCTGCTTAAACCCTTCCTTGCCCACTTCTTTAAAACCGGCAGTAATAACGATCAGGCCCCTGACCCCTGCCTGGCCGCACTCTTCAGCAACTGCTGTGACATGTTTGGCGGGCACAGATATCACGGCCAGGTCGATGGGTCCGCCAACGTCAGTGATGGAGCAGTATGCCTGCAAGCCGGCTATTTCTTCCTCCCTGGGATTGATCGGGTATATATTACCTTCAAATCCATTTTTGATAATGTTATCCAGGACGGCGTGGCCAATTTTCTGGGGTGAACGGGAAGCTCCGATAACGGCGATCTGTCCGGGGTTGAATAAAAAGTCCAGGCTACTCATGGCAACATTCCTTTGTTATTATTTAGTGCTTTAACATCTCCTACTATTCTATATGAATAGATCAGGATGATCAAATTTTGCGGAATTTTTCAGTTGAATAGCCCCTTTTAACGCTTGCTTTGGCCTCTACAGGGGGCGTGGCCGGTGGGTGGAAACTGTCATTACCCCCGGCCCCTGGTGGTAGAAGGAGACACTGCTCTTTTATTGCAGCATATTATCGACAGTTGTTCGAATATTTCCCTGCTCATTGACTTTTAGGCTGTTTTTGGTACAATGTATCCTGACTCTTTCATTTGAAAAAAACTGGTTACAAGGAGGTATCAGAGATGAGCGCTTTAGGCCGTCATATTTTGGCTGAATTCTACGGTTGCCCCATGGAAACGTTGATTGACCTGGAACAAATCAAGCAGTCCATGGTAGCAGCTGCCCTTGAGGCCGGAGCTGAAGTCAAGGAAACAGTATTCCACCAGTTCAGCCCTCAAGGTGTAAGTGGTGTAGTTGTTATATCCGAATCCCACCTGGCCATACATACCTGGCCCGAGTTTGGATATGCTGCAGTTGACGTATTTACCTGCGGGCAAACTGTTGATCCATGGGTTTCGTGTAATTATTTGAAACAGTCGTTTTCAGCCCAAAATATGTCGGCCCGTGAAATAGAGCGCGGAATCTTTGATGTCCAGGTTGAATATAAGCCGGCGGCAACTTATTCTTAAAGACGGCCTTTCCTGCGGCTAAAAGTAGTGAGGGCCCTGGGTAAGGAGGAGGAAAAAATGCCTTCTGAAAAGCATAAGTGGTACATAGACCATACTTCACCGGGGACGGCTCATATTTACGGGATCGAAAACTACATCCGCAGTTTTCAAACCAGGTATCAGCAGGTTGAAATTGCCGATACTGAAATGTTTGGCCGCCTCTTGTTCCTGGACGGAAAAGTCCAATCTGCTGAAAGTGACGAGTATATTTACCACGAGGCGCTGGTGCATCCAGCTATGCTGATGCATCCGGCGCCTCGCCGTGTACTGGTTATCGGCGGAGGTGAGGGAGCTACACTGCGTGAAGTATTGAAATACCAGAGCGTGGAAGAATTGATCATGGTTGATCTGGATAAAGAAGTTGTAGAAAACTGCCGAAAGTACCTGGAAAGCTGGCACCAGGGCAGTTTCAACGATAACAGGGTCACCCTGTATTTTATGGATGCCAGGGAATACTTAGAAAATGAAAACGGCGCTTTCGATGTTATTATCAGCGATGTTCCTGAACCGGTTGAGGAAGGGCCGGCTTTAAAATTATTTACCAACCAGTACTTCGAACTGATTAAATCCCGACTTTCCGAAAAGGGGATGTTTTCCCTCCAGGCCGGAGATACCAGCATGCCTTTTATCGCTTCGCACAGCGCCATAAATAACACTTTGAACAAGGTAATGCCCTTTGTCAGGCCGTACAGGGCTTTTGTCCCTTCCTATAACACTGAATGGGGGTTTATCCTGTCTGCACCTGCCGAGATGGAGCTGCCCTCCACCAGTTTATTTGATAAGCTCGTGGAAGAAAGAAAACTCGAGCTGCAATATTTTGATGGAGAAACAGCCCGGGCTATATTTGCTCTGCCTAAAGATATGCGCAAGCGCCTTGAGGAAGAAACAAGGGTTATAGATGATAATCACTTAATGCCGATCTACTAGAACCAGCGAATGATTAAAAGATTAAAAGTTAAGCAGTGCCATGGGAACAGTTTGGACCTCTGGAAGCGCAGCATAGGCGGAGGGGGGACTGTATCTGCCGCTTAGCGGCCCTGTTTCACTACATAAGCGTTGCTGTGATGAAATAAAAAATTGTATACGGAGGAAGCCAATGCAAACCAGGGAAAGGACATTTTTAATGATCAAGCCGGATGGAGTCCAGAGAGGCTTGATCGGTAACATTATCAGCAGGATGGAAACAAAGGGTTTAAAGCTGGTAGCTATGAAAATGATGGCTGTATCAAAAGATCTTGCTGCACGGCATTACGCTGAGCATGAAGGTAAAAAGTTTTATAACGGTTTGCTCGAGTTTATCACTTCGGCCCCGGTAATTGCTATGGTCTGGGAGGGGGACAATGCTATTGAGCTGACCCGGACCCTGGTCGGGGCAACCGATCCCGGGAAATCGGCACCAGGCACAATGCGCGGAGACCTGGCAGTGTTTACAGGTAAAAATATTGTTCACGCTTCCGACTCTCCCGAAAGCGCCCGCAGGGAAATTGATTTATTTTTCGATCAAGCTGAAACCTGCAGCTATGAGCAACCTCATGAAGAGTGGCTTTACGATTAAAGCTTTTATTGTTACTATTTAGACTCTTTGATCATACCAGCCTGTTGTTTCTATTAAATGCTAAGCGGAGCCCTGGGGAAGGTTCCACCGCCTCCTGTGCCTTAACTGGCCGGGCCTGAGTAGCTGTCCTTTATTAAGATATAATGCAATGATTAATCAGTGGAGGTAAAGCGGTCAAGATTTTTGACCGCTTTTTCTCTTGCATAACTATAAACTATGAGGTATAATATAAATAACCAATTAGGTTAGTAATATAGGTGGTGATTAAGCATGTTTACCCAGAAGTGTCCCGGACAGGACATGCGTTACTGGACCGCAGACGATGTCCATGAAGAAAGATGCCCTAATTGCGGAGAAATAGTCGAATTTTTTAAGACTGACATCCGACTGAGATGCCGGAACTGTAAAACCCGGGTAGCAAATCCCCGTTTCAATATGGGATGCGCCGAGTGGTGCGCCCATGCCGAAATGTGCCTGGGGGCAGGTGCAAGAGGTATTAAGAAGAAAACTTTTAGGGCCATCCTCGAAGAAGAATTTGAACGCCTGAGCGGCAAAGTACCGGAAAATAGTAAGATCATAAAAGAAATGATCAGCAGCGCTGAAAATAAATGCCGCCACGAAAATGCCGATATGCTTAGCGTTGTAGCTGCTGCAGTAATCCTGGCCCTGGTTAAGCCTGGCCTAATTAATGACGCGGATCAATACTTAGACCGGCTTGCTGAAGAACATGACCTCCCGGGTGAAGTTATTAAGCAAACCAAAACGCTGGTGGAGGGAGTGCAGGCAGGCCGGTTGCTGGAAAGCGGCAGCCTGGAGAATATAAAAAGCAAAGCGGCAAATAATATGGAAAAAATTGTTGCTGAACTGTTTTTTGAACATGGTCACAAATTTTACCAGCCGGTGTGAAGTAATCTTAGAAAAAATGGAGGATGCAAGTTACCATGAGTAAAGTAGTGAGGAAAATAATTACCATTGATGAGAGCAAGTGTGACGGCTGCGGCCTCTGCATTCCTTCCTGTGAAGAAGGCGCCCTGCAGATAGTTGACGGCAAGGCTAAACTGGTGAAAGATATTTACTGTGACGGTCTTGGAAATTGCCTGGGAGAGTTTCCCCAGGATGCAATAAAGCTTATTGAACGGGAAGCGGATCCTTTTGATGAAAAGGCGGTGGAGGAACACCTGGAAAGGCTGGAAAAAAATCAACAAAAACAGCCTGCCCCGGAAATGGTAAGCTGTGGAGCCAGGGAAATCAGGAACACCAGTAGTTCGGGAACTCCGAAGCAGGGCGGGATGGAAGCAAATACCACAGCTCCTGAAGCTGAACTGGGCCACTGGCCGATTCAGCTGCACCTGGTTAACCCTGAAGCGCGGTTTTTACAAAACCAGGATTTACTTATTGCCGCCGACTGTGTCCCCTTTGCTTATGCTGATTTTCACAAGCAATTTTTAGCCGGCCGGGCCCTTGTAATCGGGTGCCCGAAACTGGATGATGTCGACACCTACCATAGCAAACTGGTGGAAGTGTTTAAAAGAAACAACCTTAAAAGCATTACTTTAGTGCACATGGAAGTGGGATGTTGTTTCGGTTTATCGCGCCTGGTCCGTTCGGCTCTGCAGGAAGCAGGGGTGCATATTTCCCTGGAAGAAATAGTGGTCGGGGTTGATGGCAGCATTAAAGAGTAAGACTCGCTTTAACAATCTTTGTCCGCTTTTTCAGCCAGATCCTTAATGGTGACTTCTTCGAGGACAGACAACATGTTATGCTGTGCTTTCGACCATACGCCGCGCAGGGAACAATGAGTTTTATTCTGACAGGGGGTATCGCTGAACAGGCAGCGGGTGATCCCAATGGGCCCGTCAATTTTTTCAATGACCTGCCGCATGTTGATTTCAGCTGGATCCACCAGCATCCTGATCCCCCCGGCAGGGCCCCTGGTTCCACTCGTCCAACCCGCTTCTCTTAAAACAGCAAGAAGCTGGACGACAAGGTTGGAGGGAATAGTGCGGTTGCGGGCTATTTCCTTGCTGGTCACAACCGTTCCTTCCGGATGCGAGGCCAGTTCTGATAGAATAATGATGGCATACTCGGCTTTTTTTGTAATCATGTTTTAATTTCCTGTTAGTGGTTACATTTTATTATTAACCAGATTGGTTTATATTATATTGCACCATAATACTGTAGTCAAATCTGGGATTATGTGCTCTTTGTGGTATTATGCACTTTGAATTCTGAACAAATTATATTATAATTATATTTAAAGGGGTTACTAATTATAAAAAAAGGTCGTTGATATAAGATGAAAAATAACTTTTATAAAAGGCATAAATTAAGTCTGACGGGATTGCTTCTGTTTTTCCTGGCAGGAAGCATGTTTTTCTTAGCTCTACCCGCCGGGGCTGAAACTGAAGCGGAGCCTGTCTACTTGGTTGAGGTTGACGGAGCAGTTACTGCCGGCCTGCAGAGCTTTCTGGAGCGCCAGGTTGAAAATGCAGAAGATGAAGGCGCTCAGCTTTTTGTTCTGCAGATGAATACACCCGGCGGCCTGGTAGATGCAACCTTGAAAATCAATGAATTGTTTTTAAATGCTGATCTACCGGTTGCCGTCCTGGTTGCACCTTCCGGAGCTATAGCCGGTTCTGCCGGCGCTTTTATCCTGGTCTCCTCAGACATTGCAGCCATGGCCCCCGGAACCACGGTCGGGGCCGCAATGCCGGTGGCAATATCGCCGGAAGGAGCCGAGGCAACGGATGAAAAAACGATCCAGTTTTACGCTTCTCATATGCGCAGTATGGCCCGGGAGCAAGGACGCCCTGAAGACCTGGCTGAAAAGTTCGTCACTGAAAACCTGACCCTTAACGCCAGGGAAGCCCTGGATGAGGGCATGATTGAGCACCTGGCCGGCAGTTTGCCAGAACTGCTGGAAGCAGTAGACGGGACCGAAATTGAAAAACAGGGTGTAACCTATCAATTAAATACTGTAGATGCAGAAATAATTGAGGCGGAAATGACCCTCAGTGAAAGGCTGCAAAACTGGGTCAGCGATCCCCAAATTGCTTTCCTGGTTCTTATGGTCGGGTTTCTCGGCATCTATTTTGGCCTGAGCGCACCGGGTACAATTGTACCGGAAGTCAGCGGGCTGGTCCTGTTAATCCTTGGTATTTACGGCATCGGCCTGTTTGACACCAACACAACCGGTATAATATTGCTGCTGCTGGGGGCCGGTTTAATTGCCGCAGAAATCTTTACCTCCGGTTTTGGCATCTTTGGTATAGCAGGAGCAGGTTCGCTTTTGACCGGGGCTATTCTACTGCCCATGGAGCCACTGATGGAAGCTGACTGGTATGCCACTTTCCTGGTTACAGTGGTTGGAACTGTAATTGGTCTATTAATTATAGTCCTGGTTGTAGCCCAGCGGGTACTCCACAGCCGCCGCACGCATACCGGCGGCAGCACTTATTTCAAGCCACCAGAGAAAGGTGTTGTTACAGAAGAAATAAACCCTGAAGGTATGATAAAAGCCAGGGGTGAACTTTGGAGAGCTCGCAGCAGCGATAACCAGGTCATACCGGTAGGCACTGAGGTTGAAATAGTTAAAGCTGAAACCCTGAAATTGTGGGTCAAACCTTTCCAGGAAAGTGAATCAAAGGGCAATAGCAACGAGTAACATTCATGCTGCTCTGCAGTTAGGGCAATGTGAATAGTAAGGCCTGTTTAATAGAATAGAATAAAATTAATTAACAAGGAGGATTTAAAATGCTGCAGGAAATATTAGGTGATATAGGTATACTTGTACCTATACTAATTATTGTATTTCTTTTCCTGATTAATGCAATCAAGATCGTCAAGGAATTTGAAAGGCTGGTTGTCTTTCGGCTCGGCCGCTTGATCGGTGAAAAAGGACCCGGTTTTGTTTTGGTTATCCCAATCGTAGATAAAATTGTCCGAATATCACTGCGGATCGTCACATTAGACGTACCGAGCCAGGAGGTAATCACCCGCGATAACGTTACCACCAGTGTTAACGCCGTTGTATATTACCGGGTTGTTGAGCCCAACCGGGCGGTCAACAATGTTGAAGACTTCCGGATGGCCACCGCCCAACTGGCCCAGACCACCCTAAGAAGCGTGGCCGGTCAGGCAGATTTGGATGAACTGCTTTCCGAGAGGGACAAGCTGAATGCACAAATCCAGAGCATTCTGGACGATGCAACCGATGCCTGGGGTATTAAGGTAACGGCAGTTGAAATTAAGGATGTTGTGATCCCCGAATCGCTGCAAAAGGCCATTTCGAGACAGGCAACGGCAGAGCGGGAAAGAAGGGCTGTTATTGTCCAGGCTGATGGGGAAAGAGAGGCTGCGGGCAGGATTGCTGAAGCAGCCAAGACTCTCAGCAGCCAGGAAGGCAGCTTCTATGTCCGCCTGTTAAGAACATTACCTGAAATTGCTACCCAGCAGGGCAACCTGATTGCCTTTCCTTTGCCGGTTGAACTACGGCACTTGCTGCCTGATCCGGCAGCTGTAAGAGTTATGAAGCAAGCAGAAGAAGAAGAAAAAGGTGAAGGTGAAGAAGAACAATAGAATCATGCCGGTAAACCGACATGTTAACAAAAGTTAGAACAAAAATAATTCCATACAATACAGCGTTCGTAGTTAATCCCACTGCCGGTGATGGGAAAACGGGCCGAATATGGCCTAAACTGGAAGAAATGCTGCAACAGTCCGGGCAGCCATACCGGGTTTACTTTACCCGCAAAACGGGTGATGGGACCGGGCTGGCTGCCCGGGCTTCTGATCAGGGAGCGGAACTGGTTGTGGCAGTCGGCGGAGACGGCACTTTGAAAGAGGTTTTAAATGGTATTGACCTTGCGAATAATATCTTTGGGGTTATACCAGTCGGTACAGGAAATGGTTTTGTCCGTTCCCTCTCCATACCGCTAAAATGGGAAAAGGCTTTACAGGGCCTGACCCGGTGGGAACCACGCCGGATTGATATCGGCCGGGCCAACAATGTACTATTTCTCAATTCTGCCGGGGTCGGCCTCGACGGAGCCGTTGCCAGGGCCGCTTCTTCCAAATATGGAGCTATAAAAGGCTACCTCGCTTATGCCCTGGCCCTGGTCGATCAAACTGCTGCTTTCAGCCGTTTTCAATGCAAAGTTAAGTGCAACGGTCTCTATTTTGAAGATGACCGGGCCCTGGTAGTCCTTGTTGCCAACGGCCGTTACTATGGAGGAAAGTTATGTATTGCTCCCCAGGCTTCTCTTGAAGACGGATACCTGGACCTGGTATTGATCAGGAAGCGAAGTATTCCTGATCTGATTGGCACCGGAATCAGGATGGCAGTTAGAACACACCTTTCAAGCAGGGCTGTCATAAAAATGCAGGGACAAACTTTTGACATCGAAACATCCCGGGAAGTGCCTCTACAAATAGACGGCGAGGTTACACCTGCCACTTATGCAAAAGTAGAGGTCATCCCATCCGCTTTAAAGGTACTGGCTCCGTCCAGAAGCTAAAGAGAATTTTTCACGATCTTTAACAAGATGACATTAATACGTACTAACCATACTTTTATTGAAAAGCCTATTGATAAAAGCAAAAAGAATAGTTATAATATCATAGCGAAGGGAAACATGCGAGCGTGGCGGAATGGCAGACGCGCTAGGTTCAGGACCTAGTGGGCTTAACGCCCGTGGAGGTTCAAGTCCTCTCGCTCGCAC
>PUKV01000020.1 GCA_003550645.1 Syntrophomonadaceae bacterium
CAATTGCCGGTTATATCAGGTAAAACTTGTTCGAAAATGAGTTATGCAGAAAACCCGGGGCTACAAGCAAGCATCAACCTGTTTACGATTATATTATAAAGGCTGAATATAGATATGTCAAGGAGATGACGTCAAATTACCAGTATTTTACTAATTAACTGAATTATTAACGGGACACAATGTTAACCAGTTTGTTGGGCACGGTAATGATCTTGACAATCTCTTTTCCGTCAAGCAGTTCACCGATCCGGTCGCTGCTGCGTGCTTCTTCAAGAAGCCTATCCTCGGGGCAGTCGGTAGGCACGGTAATCCTGCCTCGCACCTTGCCGTTTATCTGGATCACTACTTCAACCTGGTCAACTTCCAGCATATCGGGATCATAAGCGGGCCAGTGCTGCCGGTGCACGCTTCCTTCCCTGCCCAGCATTTCCCAGGCCTCCTCGGCCAGGTGAGGAGCAAATGGCGCCAGCAGGATAACCATTTTTTCCAGTGTTTCCTCCAGCACCTCCCGGTTACAGTTATCTTTCTCCACTGCCTGACGGTAAGCATAGATTGAATTAACCAGCTCCATGATGGCGCTGATGGCAGTATTAAAGTTGAAGCGTTCTTCAATATCCACACTTACTTTTTTAATTGCCCCGTGGAGGCTGCGCTGCAATTCCGCTTCATGTTCTCCTTTTTCAGCCGTACCTGCCTCGACTCCAATTTCCCCAGTGCTTTCTGCAACCAGCCTATATACCCGGCGCAGAAAACGGTGACAGCCCTCTACCCCCTGGTCATTCCAGTCCAGGTCTTTCTCTGGCGGCGAAGCAAACAGGATAAAGAGGCGGCCGGTGTCGGCGCCAAAGCGCTCCACTATTTCATCGGGGGTTACTACGTTACCCTTGGATTTGGACATTTTAGCGCCATCCTTGTAAACCATACCCTGGGCCAGTAACCTCTTGAAGGGCTCATTTACTTTTAGCATACCGGCGTCATAAAGGACTTTGGTGAAAAAGCGGGCATAAAGCAGGTGCAAAATTGCATGTTCGATACCGCCAATATACTGGTCAACGGGCATCCAGTACCCGGCATCATCGGTATCAAAGGGTGCATAGTCACAGTTTGGGCTGGTAAAGCGCAGGAAATACCATGATGAGCATATGAATGTATCCATGGTATCTGTTTCCCGGGTGGCAGCGCCCCCACATTCCGGGCATTTAGTATTTACAAAATCGTCATAATGGGCCAGGCTGGGGACCTGGTTTCCGGATAATTCAACTTCCAGCGGCAGTTCCACCGGCAAATCTGATTCTGGAACCGGGACAGTTCCGCACTGGTCACAGTAAATTATCGGGATCGGTGCCCCCCAGTAACGCTGGCGGGATATCAACCAGTCCCGGATGCGGTATGTACCCCTGAACTGGCCCAGATCCCGCGCCTCAAGGTATTCGGTAACTTTTTTTATCCCTTCCCGGCTGTCAGTCCCGTTAAAGAGGCCGGAATTAAACATGTATCCCTCATCAACGTATGCTTCAGTAATGGTTTCTTCGGACAGCTCTTGCCCATCTCGAGGTTGAATAACCACCCTGATCGGGAGGCTATATTTTTTGGCAAATTCAAAATCCCTGTGATCATGAGCAGGCACTCCCATTACTGCCCCGGTTCCGTAGGCCATCAGGACATAATTGCCTACCAGGATCGGCACTTCTTCCCTGTTAACCGGGTTTATGGCAGAGCGGCCCGTAAAAAGGCCTATTTTGGGCGCCTCTTCAGAAGTCCGGTCAATCTCACTTTCCTGCCTGGTCCTGGCCACAAAGTCCATCACTTCCTGTTCCCGCTCCGTGCCCTCAACAAGGGGCTTGACCAGGGGATGCTCGGGAGCCAGAACCATGTAGGTTACCCCGAAGAGCGTATCGGGACGGGTTGTGAAAGTGCGAATTTCCTCTTCCGGAAAATCCTTGAGCT
The DNA here is from genome assembly GCA_003550645.1 of Syntrophomonadaceae bacterium. Lineage (GTDB taxonomy): Bacteria > Bacillota > Dethiobacteria > DTU022 > DTU022 > B1SED10-74M. The sequence goes on from PUKV01000020.1 coordinate 1,948, forward strand.
GAAAAGCGATATCAGCACCCTCGCTGCGGCCAATCCAGTTTTGCTGCATCAGTTTTACCCGTTCCGGCCAGCCGGGAAGCTGATCCAGGTCATTAAGCAGTCTCTGTGCATAATCGGTAATGCGCAGGAACCACTGTTCCAGATCCCTGTTTTCGACGACGGTTGAACAACGCCAGCACAGCCCTTTTTCGACCTGCTCATTAGCCAGGACAGTGGCGCAGGTTTCACACCAGTTTACATTTGACTGTTTCTTGTAAGCCAGGCCCTGTTTGTACATGAGCAGGAATAACCACTGCGACCAGCGGTAATAATCGGGGGCCGAGGTGTTTACTTCCCTGTGCCAGTCATAGCTAACTCCCAGCCTGTTTTGCTGTTTTTTCATATGTTCAATATTCCGGGCGGTCCATTCCGCCGGGTTGACATTATTTTCAATGGCGGCATTTTCGGCCGGCAGGCCAAAAGCATCCCAGCCCATGGGATGAATGACGTTGTAATCACGCATTCTTAAGTAACGGGCCAGGACATCACCGATGGAATAAACACGCATGTGCCCCATATGCAGTTTCCCGGAAGGATAGGGGAACATCTCCAAAACATAATACTTGGTTTTAGAGCTGTCTCGTTGGGAACGATATGAATCCTGTTCTTCCCATAATTTTTGCCACTTTTCTTCGATCCGGGTTGCATTGTAGGTCGTCATCGTTTATATCCCCCCATAATTAAATAAAAAAACCGCCCTGTTAAGGGGCGGAATATATACCCGCGGTACCACCCTTGTTGGTTAGAATAATGGTGGAGCTGGCGGGAGTCGAACCCGCGGCCTCTTCCATGCCAAGGAAGCGCGCTCCCACTGCGCCACAGCCCCCCGTTTATTACCCGCTCAAGCCGTTAACGCCGGTTCTACGGCAGCGGCTACTAGTTTTTCACCGCCGCATCTCGGGGACGAGTTCAGCAGTTCTGCCTGCCGGATTTCAGCTGCCTCCGGCTCTCTGGTAAGCTTTCCTGCCTACTGCTTCCCTTCATCGAAAGGTATTGGGCACCTCGAGTACATTTAACATTATATGCACGGCACAAATACTTGTCAATAGCACCCCTGAAATTTTACAGTCTACCCCCCAACATCAACCTGGTAAGTGCTGCCCGATTGCATATCAATAATTAACAAACTGCCGGCAGGCAAAACCCCTTCCACTCCGGCCAGGTACTTTACTGCCTCGGAGCATTGAAATGAAGCCAGCATAGCCGGGGTAAAAGCCGGGTTGCCAAGCTGCAGTTCCACACCGTGGCGGGCTCCACTTGCTTTAATCTGCCCGTAGATCGTTGAGAGCAGGGGGCGGTCCGGTCTAATCACAGCTACCTGGCCGATAAAGCCGGCTATAGCACCGTGAATCATTGGGATATTTAACTCTGCGCATCCCTCCTCCAGGTCAAGGCGGGAGGGAAGGTTATCCAGGCAGTCAATTACCAGGTGACAGCCAGAAAATATCCCGGCCATGTTGGATCGCTCACCCCGGCACTGGAAAGTTTCCACTTCCAGGGAGCTGTTGATCCCGGATATTCTTTTAGCTGCTTCACCAGTTTTAGAACTACCCAGTGTTAATTCGGTAGACAGAAGCTGGCGGTTAAGGTTGCTTTCAGAAAAATAATCACCATCTATAACTACAAGCCTGCCCACACCCATCCGGGCCAGGAGCTCGAGGACAAAACCACCCAGGCCGCCGGCACCAACCACACCAACAGCTGAATTTAACAGCTTAAGCTGCCCATTAATACCAAGGCTTCCAATACTGCGCTGGTAACGTTCCGGAATGACTTCAGACTGCAGGGCTGTGATTTCAACATGCCGGCCGGTTACACCATAATTACGGGCCAGCTCGCCCACAGCAGATAGGGAAATGCTAAAATATTTTTCACCGGCCGGATCCACTTTTTCAACAGCAAGTTCCAGGACGGCTTCTGTTAGTTTTTCACTGTTCATTATACAATCACCTGCTAAAGATCAGTCTCAGGCCAAGATTATCCGTCAGGCGAGTTACTTGTAAGAAAAGAAGTACTTTCTTCGTCTTCCAGGTCAAACTGGGGCGCTTCAGCCCAGAGCCTCTCCAGGTCATAGAACTCCCTTGATTCCGGTTGAAAGATATGGATCACTACAGAACCGTAATCAAGCACGACCCACCATCCTTCACGGTAGCCTTCAACCCGCGAAGCATAGTAACCGGCTTTCTTCAGGTTTTCTGTCAGGTGATCGCAAATAGCATGAACCTGAACCGCCGTACCCCCGGTTCCGATTATAAAGTAATCGGCAATGATCGATACTCTACCGACTTCCAAGAGCCGCATATCCTGTGCTTTCTTTTCCGCCGCCAGTTTAATGGCTATCGAGGCCAGTTCCCGGGAGCCGTTGTCTGGTTCCCCTGTCAAATAAAATCACCTCCGTATTAAAACCTGCTTCACATATCAATCATCCTTCACCTGCTATTGTAACAGCCATTAGGAGTAATGAAAATTATTTGCCCTGCTTAACTCTTGCTTCTTCCACCAGTTCGTTGCGAAATGCAACCGACCGTGGATGCAGCATCAGCCCTCTATCCAGAACCGACCTGATCGCAATTTCAACTGCCTCCAGCAAGGCCCGATCGAGGTCTTCAAAGGCAGCCTGCCTGATCTTTTCGGCAGCAGGGAAATCCCTGCCTTCCTCGATATAATCAGCCAGGTAAACCACTTTTTCCAGCCTGCCCATTCCCCGGCGGCCGGTAGTATGATTTGCCACCGCCTGGAGAATTTCCGGATCTGATACCTGCAGTTCCTTTTTAATTAAAGCAGCCCCTACCGGTGCATGCAGCAGGCGGGACTCCTGCCGGGTGATCCGATCCAAAGGGATATCTAATTGGCCGGCTAATTCCACCAGTTTTTGATTGCTGAATACTTTACCGTAATCATGGATGATCCCCGCCAGGTAAGCTTTATCTTTGTCGGCCCCGTATCTTTCAGCCAGGCCGGCTGCAGCATTTGCCACATTCAAAGAATGAACAAAGAGTTCATGATCGAGTTTTTCCCGCATCAATTCTGTGTAGTGGTCAGGTTGCATAAAGTAATCCCGGCTTTTTACTGTTCCCGCGGCTTGGCTTCATTAACTACCAGCTTTCTTCCTTCCAACTCCAGGCCGTTAGTCTTCTCCATAATATCTTCCATCTGATCCTCATTAACTTCCACGAATCCATATCCGCGGGAGCGGCCGGTAGCCCTTTCGGTTATGATCCGGCACTCGAGTACTTCACCGTGCTCGGAGAAAAACTTTTGCAAATCATCTTCTTTGGTGCTCCAGGGAATGTTACCTACATACAAAGTTTTTACCATTAAACAAACACCTCCGTTTATATTATAACCTATTTAAAGGCCAGTACTGCCGCCTATCAATTAACCTGACAGATATAAACCATGCTTCTTAATGTACTGTTCAACCGGTTCCGGGGTCAGGTATTTGATCGTTTTCCCCAGGGCTACCCTTTCCCTGATGTAAGTAGAAGAAACTGCCAGGGCCGGAATTTCCAGCAAATGAACTTTGTTAACCATATCAGGGCAAGCCCGGTCAAGCGTTTCCCGAAACCGGTCCAGCGAATAACCGGGCCTGGAAACAGCAATGAAAGTGCACAACCGCAGCAGCTCTTCGTAGTCCTTCCAGCTGAATATTTCCAGGATAGCATCGGCGCCGGTAATAAATAATACTTCCGGGCCTTCTTTTTCGCTGCCCGAAAAATGCCTTACTGTATCTATCGTATAGGTTGGACCTTCAGCATTAATTTCCACAGTAGATACAAAAAAATAAGGGTTGGACATAACGGCCAGTGAAGTCATCAAGTAACGATGTTCAGGCAAAGATATCTTCACCATTTCTTTGTGGGGTGGGCTGCCGGTAGGCACAAAAATTACATAATCAAGGTCAAACTGCTGCCTTGCTTCTTCAGCTGTCACAAGGTGTCCCATGTGAATGGGGTCGAAAGTACCGCCCATCAAGCCTACTTTCATGGTGGCGGCATTTCCGTTATTGCGGAGAAAAAACAATTAAGGCAACTCCTATCTTTTAGTTTATTCGTAAAAATTAAATTCCTCGCCGCCTATACGCACGGTATCGCCTTCTTTAATCCCTTTTTTCTTCAGTTCTTTATCCAGGCCAATTTTACGGGCGAAATTTTGAAACCGCTGCAGTGCTTCTTCATTTTCAAAATCAGTTTTGGCCACCATTCTTTCAACTGCGGTGCCTGAAACCTGGAAAACACCGCCCACTAATTCCACTTTTAAAGGTTCTTCGGATACCTGCTCCAGGCGGATCTCCTCTTCTACTTCAACAGCAGGGCTTTCCCGGCTGATTTCTTTAACCTTCTGGTATAAGAAGTTAACCATTTCTTCCAGACCCTCACCGGTAGCGGCAGAAATGCCAAAAACGCTAATATCTTTGCCCTCTTGTTGTTCAATTTCACGACGCAGCTTTGCAAGCTGTTCTTCAGCCCCGGTCAGGTCCAGCTTGTTACCGGCAACAACTATTGGATAATCCATAAGCAGCGGGCTGTATGCTTCCAACTCATTTTTCAACAACCTGTAAGCTTCACCTGGTCCCGGTTCTACGCCGGGTGAAAGGTCGATTAGAAACAGCAGCAGCAAGTTTCTTTCGACATGCCGCAAAAAACGGTGGCCCACCCCGGCGCCCTGGTGTGCTCCTTCGATTAACCCGGGCAGGTCGGCCACAATAAAACTACCCTCATCGCCAACTTTTACCATGCCCAAGTTGGGAGCAAGGGTAGTGAAGGGATAAGAGTCAACCTTCGGTTTAGCGGCGCTGATCCTGCTCAAGAGTGTAGATTTCCCGGCATTAGGCAAACCGACAAGCCCTGCCTGGGCCATTAACTTAAGTTCCAGCTTAATTGTTTTTTCTTCTCCCGGCAGGCCTTTTTCTGCCAGGCGGGGCACCCGGCGGCGCGAAGATGCAAAGCGGGCGTTTCCCTTTCCGCCTTTTCCGCCCCTGGCAACCAGGGCTTTTTGATCTGCAGAAGTCAAATCGGCAAAAATATTGCCATTTTCGTCGCGGATAACTGTACCGGGAGGGACATAAACAAATAAATCTTTACCCCTGGCACCATGCTGATTTTTTCTGCGCCCGTGCTCAGCATCACCAGCTTTCAGGGTGCGACGATAACTGAGATCAAGAAAACTGTGCTTGGAAGGATCGGCTTGAAAGTAAACGCTGCCCCCATCACCACCGTCTCCTCCATCAGGGCCGCCCTTGGGCACATACTTTTCCCTGCGGAACGATACTGCACCATTACCGCCACGGCCTCCGCGCACAAAAAGCTCTAACTCGTCTACGAACATTAGTCTTCGATCACCTGCAGCGCTGCCAGTAAAAAAAGATTTAATTAAATAAAAGTCCGGGGTTCACCCCGGACCATTTAAACTACTAATTAGCCGCCGCACCTTCTAACGGCAATACACTTACCTGCTTTTTAGCGCGATTGGTATGTTCAAAAACCACGCGGCCGTCAGCCTTGGCAAACAGGGTATCATCCCCACCTTTGCCGACGTTAATGCCCGGGTGGAACTTGGTCCCTCTCTGGCGGACAATGATGCTTCCGGCTTTAACAACCTGGCCGCCGTAACGCTTCACGCCCAGTCTTTTTGCGTTACTGTCACGACCGTTACGTGAACTGCCTACTCCTTTTTTATGAGCCATTTATGACACCTCTCTTTCATGCCTGCCTTAAATAGATAACAATATTATTAGACATTTATTTTTTCAATTTTAACATCGCTGTAGGGCTGACGGTGGCCTTGTTTACGGCTGTAATTCTTCTTCGGCTTATACTTATAAACCGTTATTTTACGGCCGCGCCCGTTATTTACGATTTTTCCTTCTACCTGGCAGTTATCCAGGTGCGGAGTGCCAACCTTAACCCCTTCTCCGTTTTTACAGAACAAAACCCGGTCAAATGTAACCGTTTCGCCTTTTTCTGCCGGCAGTTTTTCCACGCGGATGGTAGACCCTTCTTCCACGCGGTACTGCTTGCCGCCCGTTTCAATAATTGCGTACATAAACATACCCCCTGTAAAGGACTCGCCGAATCAGGTAGCCCGGGTTTTACGGGGCATTTGAAACCATCTTCGTGCGGTTTTCAATCTATTGCTGAGTTTAACACGCGTACGCGCCTTTGTCAATTAAATCGGCCCTTTATTTCCGCCCTCTGGAGCCATAGTGAAAGATTAAGAGTTAAACGAAGCCATGGGGACGGTTCGAGCGTTCCGAAGCGAAGCTTAAGGCAATGGGACGACGATGGAACTGTCCCCGTAGATTAAAGAGCTCTGGCGGACCCCTAAAACGGACCCCTATAAATGTGATAATTCAAGACCTGACCCCGTTGTACGACCCCGTTGCCGTCGTATACGTTGTAATCGTAATTTTTCTCCCCTTGACGGTATTCTGAGTTTGTTATAAAATGCACATGACTCACAACTTAATAATAACCTTCGATCTATTATCCCTAAGGTTGCAATAACAGATAACTAAGGGAAATGGACGACAGGGTGCGTTTGGAAACGAGCGTGCCTCCCGTTGTGGAAAGAAGGTCGGTAACCAGGTTATTGACGATCGCATTACTCAACGGGAGAATGCGATTTTTATTGTTTGAAAGGAGAGTAAGAGTGAGCCTTACAAAAAATTTAAATCCTTTACTACTGGTTTGCCTAATACTGGCATTGAGCATGTCCCTTGTAGCCGGGGGGTGCGCGGGAGAACCTGCACCGGAACCGGAGGAAGAAGCGGTAGAGGAAGAGGTTGAAGAAGTAGAAGAGGTGCCGGAGGAAGAACTTATAGACGATTCCATCACCCTGGCCACAACCACCAGCACATACGACTCGGGGCTGCTTGATTTCCTCAACCCCATCTTTACAGAGGAAACAGGGCTTGAAGTAGAGATTATTTCCCAGGGCACCGGTGCTGCTCTTGAAACCGGAAAACGAGGCGATGCCGACGTCCTGCTGGTGCACGACAGGGTTTCTGAGCTGGAACTGGTTGAAGAAGGCTACTTTGTCGATCGTTATGATGTAATGTATAATGACTTTATCTTCGTCGGTCCCGAAGAAGACCAGGCCGGCCTTAAAAATGTGGATAAAGCTCTCGATGGCTTAAATATGATCACCGACAGCGAAAGCACCTTCGTATCCCGTGGTGATGATTCGGGAACCCACCGCAAGGAAGAACACTTGTGGGAAGATGCCGGCGTTGATCCGACAGGCGAAGATTGGTACCTTTCCATTGGCCAGGGTATGGGCGACACCTTAAACATGACCGATGAGTTACTGGGTTACACCTTAACCGACCGGGGCACTTACGTGGCCATGCGGGATAATTTGGACCTTGTGATCGTACTTGAAGGCGACCCGGTCCTGTTTAACCAGTACGGGGTCATGGCTGTCAATCCCAATGAGCACCCCCATGTCAAGTATGAATATGTCTTGATGTATATCGAGTTCTTAATGTCCGGTGAAGGCCAGGAATTAATAAATTCCTACCAGGTAAATAATGAAACCCTGTTTTCCCCTGGTTACGGTCTAGAATAGAACAATAAACCAAACAAGCCCGGCACATTCGTGTTTCTCAGTTTGGATCAATAAAATTAAGCCACTATTAAATACGAAAGCGCCCCTTTTTCTAACATGTTTGGAGGTAAATACAATGACCCGACTTTTTGAAGGAATCCTGGAGGCATTTCAGTTAATATTTTCATTAGATCCGGACTTGCTGCAAATAGTCTTTCTTTCCCTCAGGGTTTCAATCTCAGCAATAATAATTGCTACCATTTTAGGGGTTCCAATGGGTGCATTTTTAGGCTTGAAACCGGAAAAAAAGCCCCGCCTTATTAGTAAAATTATTTATACCTTCATGGGGATTCCGCCGGTTGTAGGGGGACTGATCATTTACTTATTGCTTTCCAGGCAGGGACCTCTTGGAGTACTGGGTCTGCTATACACCCCTTCAGCAATGATCATTGCCCAGGTTCTATTAGCTACTCCAATTATTACCGGGTTAAGCCTGGTAGGTATCAGGTCTAAAGGCCCAGAAATAGTCGAAACTGCCCGTTCACTGGGAGCTGATCCCATGCTGGCAACCTGGACAGTGATAAAAGAGTCACGCCTGAGCATTTTCGGAGCTATTATTACCGGGTTCAGCCGGGTTATCGCCGAGGTGGGAGCAGTAATGATCGTCGGTGGTAATATTGCCGGACGGACCAGGGTGATGACAACAGCCATAGTCCTGGAAACAAGAAGAGGCAACTATGAACTGGCCATCGGCCTTGGCCTGGTCCTCCTGATCCTGGCTTTTGTAATTAATTCATTCCTCTACAACATCCAGAAGGGAGGGCAAGCCAATTAGCCGTCAACCTGACCTGAACAACACGATCATCGCACTGGAAGATATAAAGAAAGAGTACGACCAGGAAATACTGAGAATAGAAAAACTGGAACTAAATAAAGGCCTGATTTACGGCATTATCGGTCCGAGTGGAGCCGGTAAAAGCACCTTGCTGCGGATCATAAATTTATTAACAGCTCCGACTGGCGGCGTCTATTATTTTCATGGCTGCCCGGTCCCCGGCAACACCCGGGAACAGGTTAATATTCAGCGCAAAATGAGCCTTGTATTCCAGAAAACCATACTATTCAAGGAAAGTGTCTGGAACAATGTCGCTTACGGATTAAGAGCCAGGGGTTACAGCCGCGAGGAGATATACGAACGGGTTGGCAGTCTGCTCGACCAGGTAGGCTTAAGTGACCTGGCCAAACGCCGGGCCGATACCCTTTCAGGAGGGGAGGCCCAGCGGGTGGCAATCGCCCGTTCTGTGGCTTTCGACCCGGAACTGCTTCTTCTTGATGAGCCAACAGCCAACCTGGATCCTTATAACATCGAGCTAATTGAAGAAATGATCACTACACTGAACCGGGAAAAAGGTATAACCGTGGTTATAGTTACCCACAATGTTTTCCAGGCCCGCCGCATAGCTGATGAAGTGATATTTCTTGACAAAGGCGAAATCGTGGAGATGGGCTCTGCAGAAAAAATATTTACAAACCCCGAACATGAAAAAACCCGTCTCTACGTTGAAGGCAAGGTGGTCTTTTAAACTATGGAAACCAAAAGCGGTTATAGATTTAATATCCGGGAACTATCGGGCTCGATGGGTGATTTTGGCACCCTGATCCCCCTGGCCGCAGGTTACATTGTCGTCTGCGGCCTGGACCCGGCTGCAATTCTAATTACCGTCGGTATGATCAGCATTATAACAGGACTGATTTTTAAACTGCCCATCCCCATAGAACCGATGAAAGTCCTGGCTGCTGTTGCCATAGCTCAGAGTTGGACCCCTTCAATGATTTATGCTTCCGGGTTTGCCATGGGGCTAACCTGGCTTCTTTTTTCCATCACCGGGGTGATCGAGGTAATTGCCCGCTATACTCCCCACCCCGTAGTCCGGGGTATCCAGGTGGCGCTCGGGGTGATGCTGGCCATGCAAGCCTACAATTTAATGTCCACCTGGTGGCTGCTGGGAATTGCCGTTTTTGTGGTGGCCCTGTTACTAAAGAATAACCGTGTTCTACCCTCCATGCTGCTGGTCATGGGAATCGGCATTGTCATCTCCCTTTCCCAGGGCCTGCCATCAAATGACAGCCTGGTTGGCTTTTCCCTGCCGGCCATAACCACATTTGATATCGCCGATCTCTGGCCGGCAATGCTCCTGGGTGGGTTTGCTCAGATCCCGCTAACTGCCACTAACAGCGTATTATCAACTTCATCTCTTTTAAAAACCTACTGGCCGGAACGGGAAATCAGGCCTAAAACCCTTTCTTTGAGCATCGGCCTCTTCAACCTGGGACTGCCCTTCCTCGGGGGGATGCCGATCTGTCACGGGGCGGGCGGCCTGGCCGCCAAGCATTATTTCGGGGCCAGGACCGGCGGGGCCAACATCTCGATCGGTATAATCGAAATCATTGCCGGCCTTTTCCTGGCCGGACTGGCCGCACTGGTATTCGCAGAATTTCCGGAAGCGGTTATTGGGGCAATGATGCTTTTAATCGGCATCGAACTGCTAAAATTTGTTAAGGCCGTCCCCTGGGGCTGGGAATATATACCACTGGCAGTGACGGTGCTTTTATCAGTCATTTTTAACATGGCCTACGGCTTTATAGCAGGACTGATAATTTTTTACTTGATCCGTTATTTTTACCGGCCGCAGGAATCATAAACATTAAAAAACATGCCCCTGATCGGGGCGTTAAACCTTCTTTATTCACTTACTTAATACATATCCACCTCCTGGCGGGGAAACCATCCCCACCCATTTTTTTGGCGAGGAAAGTTTATTTACACCGGTGGTAAATATTTATTTTAAAAGGTATTATCATTCATTTGTCGAATTTAGCTGACAATAATAAGGGGGTAGATGTAATGAGCAAGCTTCTCTGGACACCATCTGAAGAATTAAAAATTAATTCAAACCTGGTTCAGTTTATAGAGCAGGTTAATCGGAAACATAATAAGCACATAACCGGCTACGAAGAATTATATAACTGGTCAATTGATAACCTGGCGAGCTTTTGGGCTACCTTATGGGAATACATGGAAATTAAAGCAACGCAGAACTATGATTATGTAGTCGATGATCCCCAAAAAATGCCCGGTGCTAAATGGTTCTCAGGAGCTAAGCTGAATTTTGCTGAAAACCTCCTCCAGTACAGGGATAACCGCACCGCCCTGATCTTCAGGGGGGAAACCCAAAAAACTTCAAAAATGAGCTATGCTGAACTCTATGACAATGTAGCCCGCCTGGCAAAATCGCTCCGGCAGATGGGGGTTCAGCCGGGCGATCGGGTGGCAGCTTACATGCCAAACACGATGGAGACGATTATTTGCATGCTGGCTGCGACCAGCATCGGGGCGATTTGGTCTTCATGCGCTACTGATGTCGGGTTGGAAGCAGCATATGACCGGCTCAGCCAGATCGAACCCAAAGTTCTATTTACTGTGGACGGACACTATTATAAAGGCAGGTATTTTGAATCCTTATCGAATGCCGCCGGCCTGGCGGAAAGAACACCTTCCATCCAAAAAGTAATTGTCACATCTTACATGGGAGAAAAAGTTGAGATCGGTCATGTGCCCAACTCTGTCCATTATGAAAACTTCCTGGCCGATGGAAAAAACCTTGAAATCCAGTTTGAACAAATGCCATTTGACCACCCCCTCTACATAATGTTTTCTTCAGGCACAACAGGAAAACCCAAGTGCATGGTCCAGGGAGTGGGGGGAATCCTGATCAATCATTTAAAAGAGCTCGTGTTGCATTCTGATCTCAAGCGTGAAGATGTTTTATTCTACATTACCACCTGCAGTTGGATGATGTGGAACTGGATGGTAAGCGCGCTGGCTGTGGGAAATACCCTGGTTTTATATGACGGCAATCCGGGCTATCCTGACAGCGGGGCCATGTGGAAGTTAATCCAGGATGAAAAGGTAACCGTATTTGGCTGCAGCGCCAGTTACATTAACTTTATCAGCAGCGAAGGTTTAAAACCCGGAGCGGATTATGACTTGTCGGCTTTAAAGCAGATTTCCCAAACCGGCTCACCTCTTTCCGCCGAGGGCTTTGAATATGTTTATGAACAAATAAAAAATGACCTGTGGTTTAACTCCATCTCAGGAGGGACCGATATCAACGGTTGTTTCTGCATCGGAAACCCGCTCAACCCGGTTTACGCCGGTCAGCTGCAGGGTCCGGCCCTGGCCATGAAAGTGAATGTATATGATGAAGCCGGAAACCCGATATCGGATCAAAAGGGAGAACTGGTGTGTGAAGCATCTGCGCCCTCCATGCCCCTGTATTTCTGGAATGATCCCGATAACCGTAAGTACAGAGAGGCTTATTTTGAAGTCTATCCCGGAGTGTGGCGTCATGGCGATTATGTAGTTCGCCACAGCGATACCGG
>PUKV01000028.1 GCA_003550645.1 Syntrophomonadaceae bacterium
AGGTAGGCTTCTACAACAAAAACAACCACCATAAGAAATTATTATTGCTCAGCCTTGCAGCAAAAAGTTATCAGGCCAAAACAAATTACATTTATCTTTTCATGTACTGATCACGGCAAGGGCAAAATACTTGCAGGCCAATCAACAACAATATCCCCGAAGCTATAAAATAAAAGCCGGTTAAAAGCAGGTGCATATTTCCATCTGTTCGGGGAACAGAAATACCTATGTCTTCAAATTCTGTGTCTGGATCTTTCTTTTCAGGTTCGCTCTTTTCTGATTCCTCACTGTGGTCTTGTTCCTCTACTTCAGCAGGATCAGCAGGTTCTTCAGACTCACAATCAGGTTCCAGATCCAATTCATTTTGGGCCGTCTGCACAGGGGTTTCCTTTGTTTCCAGCGGCATTTCGCTATCCGGTTCTTGTTCATCATGGAGATATTCTTCCATGCCCGGACTGCCTGGACCGGGCTCCTCTAATTCTTCAACTGGAGGAGTTAACCCTGCCTGTTCAGCCTGCTCACTTAAACTTCCCCAAACCAGGTACCCTCCAATTGATAAAAACAGGGCTGCAGACAGAACTGCTGCACCATACGCGATCATTTTTCGATCGCCGCTAAACAAATTTTTACCTCCCCTGCTGTATCTTTTCTGCAGGTAAGCCTTGGCTGTGCTGGAATCCGACCAGAGGTATTCGAACTCTTCCATAATTTCATCCCGGTTCAGGTTTAAAACTGCTGCATATTTCTCAAGATTATCAATAACAGTCTTCTTATCCCTAAAGCTCAAAACATCTTCCTGTTCGAGTGCCTCAACATATTTCCTTTTTATACCGGATTGTTTTGCTGCTTCTTTTAGGGACAGGCCGATGGCCATCCTCTTATATCTCAATTTCTCACCCAAAAAAGGCATATTTTTATCACCTCAGTACAATTCTTATCTCTTTATATATCTTCGGCAATTATTATATTTTATTAACCAGGGTAGCAGGAAACAATTAATATTTGTGGAAATAATATAACACTTATAATGCAATTAGCAGGAGAAACTATTTTTATGAACAAACTTGAGCTTGTAAAAAGAACAGCAGAAAAAGCGGGAATATCAAAAGCTGCCGCCAGGAGAGCCATCGATGCCACTACCTCGATCATAGAGGAAAGGCTTGCCCGGGGAGAAAAAGTCACCCTTAAAGGTTTCGGAAGTTTTGGCTTACGTCATAGACCGCTGCGGAGGATCAGGAACCTGCATAATCAACAAATGATCACAATTCCTTCTGCCAGGGTCCCCGTATTCAAGCCGGGAAAAAGTTTAAAAACCATGACCAGGAATGCTGGTTCCGGGAAGACTGAACCAATAAAAGAAAAGGATAAAAATGATTTCAAAACAGATTTTGAATCAAAGCAACCAAAGGTTATAGCCGTAACCAGTGGAAAAGGTGGCACCGGCAAAACAAACTTTGTTATTAATACCGCCATTGCCCTGGCCCAGAGAGGACAGAAAGTTTGCCTTATAGATGCCGACCTGGGCACTGCCAATGTGGACGTCCTGCTGGGCCTGCATTGCAAACATACAATAAACAGCCTGGTAGAAGACAAAGACATGGACCTGATGGATATAATTGTGGAAGGGCCGGAAGGCATACAGCTTATTCCCGGCGGCTCAGGTTTGCAGTCACTGGCAGAACTGCCGAAAGAAGAACTGGTTAGGATTATATCGATGTTCAAACCTCTTGAAGAATATGCCGACGTGATCATGATCGATACCGGATCGGGCATATCCCGCAATGTAGTCGAGTTCGCGGTTGCAGCAGACGAAATAGTGGTCGTCATTACACCCGAGCCACATTCAATTTCCGACGCCTACGCCATAATTAAAGTCCTGAGCAACAACGAACTGCAACCACCGCCAATTAAGCTGGTCTTTAACCTGGTAGAAAACATCACTGAAGCTAAAATGGTCTCTTCCCGCCTGACCGATGTGACAGAAAGGTTTCTTCAAGTAACCCCGGAAACTATAGGCCATATCGTCAAAGACGACAACGTGGTCAGATCAGTAAAACAATTCAAGCCTTTTGTTCTCTACAACCCCCTGGCGCCTGCTTCCAAATGTATAGTAGCTATTGCTGAAAAGCTTATTCCCCTGCCTGAGGGAGAAAAGGTTTTTGTCAGGGAAGAAAAGAAGGGCTTTTTGGGCAAACTGAAAACACTATTTTCCAGTTCATAATTTTTACGTAACTACCCGGCCTATTGCCCTTTTTGAATGATAAGCGGCGCCACGGGGACAGTTCGAATAGTCCTTTAGATATCATCGCTTTAAGACTGAAGGTAAGAAGGCGGATCTGCACCTTTGTCTTGGCGGGCTGTACCTGTAGGGTCGATAACTGGCGTAGTAGTTAAGGCCAGGTTTAGTCCGTTAGCAGCCCCTTTCGGTTGAGAGTACCTCAATAACCTTGCCTTGCCCTATTTCCAGTTCCCTCCGCATCAAGCCCTGCATGCAAATTTCCCCCACCGGATAGGCTCTCCATAGAAAAAAATCCGCGCCCCACCTCTTCCAGGCGAACCCCGAACGACATCTCGCTTTTTGCAAGTGCCTTCTTATTTTTTGCTCACCCACACCGAATAAGGATCTACTAATAATAAGCATCCTGCATAGAGATTCCCAACTCTTCCAGTTCTTTTAGCACCGGCTCATAAATGTTTTTGTAAACAGGAATATGGATCCCCGGCTTGCTGAACTTACCTTTGGCTATCAACCTGGCTGCAGCGGCTACCGGCAAACCGGTAGTCCAGGCCATAGCTGAGTGCCCATCAGGGTCCCCGTATGCAACCAGCGTTGAAGTTATCCGCCCCGGTTTCCCATCAGCATGCAGAATCTCGAACTCATGAAGCATGACTACAATGTCTCTTTCTCCTTCTTTAAAGCTGAGTTGATCCAGCAGGGTATCGGACAAGATCTCTTTTGCCGAAGCCTGCCTGAAGGGAACCGGTTCATCTTTTAATAGCCCGAGCCATTCAATATTTTTGATAACTGTAGAATATTCCTGGATACCAAGATAAT
>PUKV01000072.1 GCA_003550645.1 Syntrophomonadaceae bacterium
AAGGGGATGTAGGGGTTTTCGTTGGTTTTCATAGCGCCTCCTTCACCTGCTTGAGGATTTCAACAATGTCGATATTTACCGGGCAAAGGTTGACACAGCGGCCGCACCCGACGCAGGCTATCACATCAAACTTATCGACAAAGTAACTGTATTTATGGTTGATCCGGTTCCTGGTCCGCTCCCGGCGTGTATACCTGGGATTATGGCCCGAGGTGTGCAGGGTATATTCGCTGAACATGCAGGAATCCCACATCCGGCAGCGCCGGGCATCAAAACCCTCCACCTCATCCTGGATATCGAAACAGTGGCAGGTCGGGCACAGGAAAGTGCAGGTTCCGCAGCCAAGGCAGGATGCAGATACGCTCTGCCAGAGTTTATCTTCCCACAAGCCGGGTATCCCTTCGGGGATGCCCTCGTGATCCACAGTGCGCTTAATTTTTCCTGCAGCTTCTTCGATCAATTGATCCTTTTCCTTAACCTGATCATCCCCTGCTTCTTCGATTAAGTCTCCAGCTTCTTTGAGCAGGGCTTCCCCTTTTTCGGTTACCGCCTCGAGGAAGTAGTGCTCGCCCAGGTCGGTCATGAGCAGGTCCAGGCCTTCTGTTGAACCCGGGCCCCCGCCGACGGAGGTGCAAAAGCAGTTCAAGCCGGGCTCACTGCAGGCCAGGCCGACCAGGGTGACCAGTTCCCGCCGCTTAAAATAGTAGGGATCGTCTTCATCCCAGCTGAACAGGTGGTCTACAATAGCCATGGAGCGCGCATCACAGGGACGCACCCCGAGTAAGACTGCTTCTTCTTTCAGTTCAGGGACCTCGACTTCTTTATCCCCCAGCTGAAAACGGAACATGGTCTCGGTCTGGGGGAACACGGCCTGCTTGGGAGGCACCCGGGTATTGCCATCTTCAAGGGCAGGCGCTTCACCTTCGGCTACCGGGGCAAAGCGCATCTCTTCCCCTTCCCCCTGCGGCGCCCATAGTGTTTTACCGGTCAACTTTCCAACAAAATCCGGCCATTTTTCTTTATTCAACAGCATCGCTGACATATCACCCACCTCTAGAGTATGAAGTCCTCGGGATCATCAGGCTTGTAACTGGCCTGGAACGGCTCGGCTTCCGGATCCAGGCCGGGCTCGAAGCCGTACTTGTCCCGAACTTCCCGGGCTAATTTGCGATTTAGCTTGCCCAGGGGAATATTTGCCGGGCAAACCCGTTCGCACTCACCGCACTCTATACAGCGTCCGGCCAGGTGAAAAGCCCGGGCAATGTTAAAAGCTGTATTCTCGGAAAAGTTGACCGAGCGGTGAACCCAGGTCGGGTTCAGGCGATCGAGTATGCAATCCTGGCAATAGCAAAGTGGGCAAACATTGCGGCAGCTGTAACAGCGGATACAGTTGGAAAACTGCTCCTGCCAGTAGGCCCAACGTCCGTCCACATCTTTATCTTCAATTTCAGTTACGCCTTCATCTTCGGCCGGTTCCCAGGTTTCAACCGGGTCACCGATCATGATGTCGCTGACCACGGGATTGGGATAGCGGCATAACCGGCACTTTTCAGCCAGCAGTTCCTCCCTGGGAACGGCAGTTTCCTCGCCATTTTGGGCGATAATAAAACCGTCGTCGCTCCATTTAAGTTCTGCCGGCTCTTCTGTTTCCGGGTATTTTTCGGCCAGCACGGCCGGGTCAACCATACCCGGGCAGGGGCAGCCGATAACCACTACTTCATCCCGGTGAATCCCCTTTTCCACCAGCAGCTGGGCCACGGCCCGGCTGTCGCACCCCTTGACCAGCAGGGCAACCTTGCGATCGTCCGGTTCCTGTCCGCGGGGCAGGGGCAGTTTCTCCACCAGGGTCAGGTAAGTGGCCAGGTTAGCGGTGCAGAGGGGTGTAAAAATCAGCTCTGCAGCGCCTTCGGCATTTTCCACAAAAGCGGGCGCGACCCGGTATCCGTAGCTCCCTTTTTTCCAGCCTACCAGGTACTTTACATCATCACGGGCCGCTACCTCGGCAGCAGTTTCGCGTAATTTGTCCAAATCCATCGTATTATAACCCCTCCTACCAGTCGATCTGCTGGCGCTTGAAACCTTCAAACGGCCCGGCTTCTCGCGCATCTTCGACAGTTTTTTCCACTACTTCTTTCCACTTGTGACCTTCGGAAGCAGATACCCAGCTCATGTGGAAGCGCCGGGGATCGACCCCTGCAAATTCCAGCAGATCCTTCAACATGCCCAGGCGGCGCCGGGCATAATAGTTGCCTTCCATGTAATGACAATCACCGGGATGGCAGCCGGAGACTAATACCCCGTCCGCTCCCTGCTGGAGGGCATTGACCACGTAAAGGGGGTTAACCCGGCCGCTGCACATGACCCGGATAACATGAACGTTGGAAGGGTGCTGCGCCCTGCTCGTTCCCGCCAGGTCCGCCCCGGCATAGGAACACCAGTTACAGAGGAAAGCTACAATGTTAGGTTCGTAATTGGCACTCATTTAATAACCCCCAATGCCGCAATCTGCGGTAAGATCTGGCGATCGCGGAACGATTTCGGCTGGATTGAATCAGAGAGGCAGGCTGCCGAGCAGGAACCGCAGCCTTTGCACAGGGCTTCGTTAACCCTGGCCACTTCAATCTCGTGGCCGAAACGGTTGACGGTAACCATCTCGATGGCCGAATAGGGGCAGATTTCCACGCAGAAACCGCAGCCCCGGCAGGTAGCTTCGTTTACTTCCGCTACCTGGGCATCAATGGTAACCTTGCCCCTGGCCAGCGGGATTAAAGCCGACGATGCGGCACCCTTGGCCTGGGCTACCGTATCCGGAATATCCTTCGGTCCCTGGCAGCACCCGGCCAGGAAAACACCGTCGGTAGCGGTATCGACCGGACGCAGCTTGGGATGGGCTTCCATGAAAAAGCGGTCTGCTGACTGGGACAGCCGGAGCAGGTCCATTATCTGGCGCATTTCCGCCCGCGGCTCAAGCCCCACTCCCAGGACCACCAGGTCGACTTCATCTTCGACGGGAGTGGAGGTCAGGGTATTTTCAGCTTTTACCACCAGCTTGTC
>PUKV01000035.1 GCA_003550645.1 Syntrophomonadaceae bacterium
AACCATGTTAATCAGCTTGCCCGCCGCCTGCCCGGAGGTAATAATCGACGCTCCCAGGATAAACATGGGCACTGCCACCAGCGCCGGTGGCTTAATCCCGCTAACTACTTGCTGCACTAAAACATGCATATTGAAATCAGGCATAAAGATCCAAAAATAAAGAATCAATGACCCGATGATCACAACCATAAAAGGGAAGCCTAATAACAGCTTCGTCAACATACTTGCTCCCAAAAAAAGCACCTATATCTCACCACCTTTCTTACAAATATTTTATCCTTCTGCTTCATACTCGCTCTGCTGTTCCGGTGATAGCCATACTTCATCTTCGTAAATATTTTTAATAATTGTGCGAATATACTGAACCCCGGCCATAAAAAATCCCACAATAACAATCACCACGATCATCCAGTACGGGATCCGCAGTGAAGAGGTAACCTGCATGGTCATCCTGGCCGTAGCCACATAATGGTAGGCATAATAGGACATAAAAAACATGATAAATGCACTGTAACCGGCGATTACATAAAGTGCTACTTTTTGCACTTTAGGGTTAAGCGCATCAAAAATAGCCCCCATCCGAATGTGCCTGGCCTTGCGGACTGCGTAACTTAAACCCACGAAGGTTATGATAATTACCAGGATCATAGATAATTCTTCAGCATAATATATGCTTCTGAAGAAATTCCGGGCTATTACATTAGCTATAAGCAGGGCAGCAAGAATAAAGACCCCAATACTTAAAATCGCCACTTCAAACCAGTCCACGATTTTACCGACAATTTTGAAAAAAGCATTCATATGCTTAACCTCACTTTTAAAAACCCTGCAGCGGTTTTTAAACCGCTGCAGGGTTTGCCTTCGGTTTATCTGCTTTTATTCAATTCCTAACTCATCCTTGGCTTGCTCAATATCGCTAACAAGGGCATTATAAATTGCCTCTGCGTTAGGCCCGCCATATTCTTCGATGAAAACCTCGTGTGAGGGCATTGCTGCTTCCCTGAAACCTTCTTTTGCCTCACCGGTAATTTCATTTACTTCAATCACGGGACGGGCTTCCAACATTGCCTCCAGGTCACCTTCATGACGCTCATTAATCCAGTCTGCTGCCGGGAGAATTGCATCAGCCCACCATTCACGGTGTTCCTGCTGCACCTCTTCCGGCAATGAATCAAAGAAAACCATGTTTATAGTTGGAATGCCAACAAAACCCTCGGCATATATCTGGGTAAAGTAGTCCTGCTCCTCGTAAAAATCCATACTCTTGATCGCAAAAAGCGGGTTTACCTGGCCGTCAATCAAGCCGGTTTGCAACCCACTGTATACTTCCCCGTAATCCATCGGCGTAGGCGATGCGCCCAGAGCCAGGTACTGTTCATTTAGCATGTCAGAAGCCATAATCCGCACATCGTAGCCCTGCATGTCATCAACAGTTTCAATAGGTTCATTCGAAGTCATCCACTGCCAGCCTTCAAACATAATGCTCAAAGGTACCAACCCTTCACGGCGGTAGCTTTCCTCGAGAATATCCATTGTCTCTCCGTTCCTGACTACCCACTCCATGACTTCCCAGGGGCGCTCTTCCGGCCAAAGGTAGTGCAGCCCGAAAACCTGTGCTTCAGGGACAAAGGCCCCGATCCAGGCAAAGTCTGAAAACACGTATTCCACGACGCCCAGCTGGGCCAGTTCGTTTATGTCACGCAAGTCGCCAAGGGTCCCCATGGGATAGACATCAAGCTGGTACATACCATCGGACCACTCATACATGTGCTCGGAGAAATTCTCCGCCCACACGGTCATGAAATCGCCTTCGATTTCCTCTGAGGCCAACCTGGCTTCAATGACCTGATCAAGGACGGGCTCGTCTACTTCTACTTCCTCATCCACTTCTTCATCCGGCTCTTCTTCGACCGGTTCCTCTTCTACCGGCTCTTCCACCGGCGCTTCTTCGCAACCTGAAAGCGCTACCAGCCCAAAGGCAAGTACTGCTACCAGGATCAACATAAGCCACAACCTGTTCTTGCTGTTCATTTACATACCCCCAAATAAAATAAGATGTACTGCACTTTCGTCAGATTTTTCCCGTCAATTTTAATCAGCTGCTTATTGGTTACTCACCTCCTTATCCTGAAAAAACTTAAGCGCAAAACGGACCAGCATTTCTACCCCCAGCGGTAACGTGTCTTCATCGATATTGAAACGGGGGTTGTGATGCGGGTAGTCGCAACTTTTTTCCTTGTTCCCGGCCCCCAGAAACACAAAAACACCGGGAACACGGACCGAAAACTCCGAGAAATCTTCACTGGGCATACAGGCCAGGTCCGAAACCAGCGCTTCGCTGCCGGCGATTTCACAGGCACAGGCAGAGGCTAAACGGGCCAGATCCGGATCATTGACCAGGGGAATGTTTTCCCTGTACCATTCTACCGTGCAGCTGCATCCATGCACTGCACAAAGCTTTTCGGCCAGCTGTTTTAAACGTTCCATGGGATTTTCTTGTTCATAATCGGGATAAAGGGTGCGCACCGAGCCCTCCAGTGTGACTGTATCGGGAATGATATTGGCCTTTGTTCCACCGTTAATACGGCCAAACATAATTGCCGTCGGTTTAAGCAGGCTTATTTCCCGGGTCTGGATGCGCTGAGCACTTTGTATTATATCTGCAGCGGCAATCATGGGGTCAACGGCCATTTCCGGGTAGCCGGTATGCCCGCCCTGTCCCTGGACGGTGATAGTAAAGATCTCCAGCCCTCCCATGATCGCCCCGGGTGAAACACCCAGTTTTCCGATTTTAAGCGGGGTCCAGACATGCAGGCCCATGGCTGCATCAACAGGGGGATCATCCAGGACCCCTTCTTCAATCATAGCCAGGGCGCCGGCAACTTCTTCGTTGGGTTGAAAAACCAGCTTGATGCTGCCTTCCAGATCATCGCGCATATTATTTAATAATTTAGCCGCTCCAAGCAGCATGGCCATATGCGCATCATGACCGCAGGCATGCATTACCCCCGGCTTTTCGGAGCAGTAGGGCAAATCACTGTTTGCTTC
>PUKV01000062.1 GCA_003550645.1 Syntrophomonadaceae bacterium
GAAATGAACCATGAACAAATGCAAATAGAATATAAGGATTCATCTGTAGTTGTTCCTTAATTTTGTCTTTAATTGCAGTTTTATTCTCTTCAGAGAGCTTATGCCTGTGTTTATCAACCATCATCATCACCCTGCCGAACTCAACTTTTTAAGCTACACTGTTATTATTATAACAGAGGTTTTCAAGAAAAATCACGGAATTCTGCATGAATCCAGTTGTTGGTAATAAGATGGTAATCATCGAAAATCAGCATCAGGGAAGAGGTTAGGCCTGCAAGATCATTGATTAACCCGATCACCAGTTCATCATGTCATAGTAATGAAATAAATAAAATACGGTATAATAATGGGCATAAACATAAACCGGCGGCCTCAATCGTGTCCAGATTGAATTGACGCAGCGGGCAATATGCCCGGGCTATTCATGTAAGGAGGGTTTTACTTGTTTCCTCGCCTATTATACAGGCTAATGCTTTTACTGATATTTGTTTTTGTTGCTTTATTTTTATTTACCCACTTCAAAACAAAGGCAATAGAAAGTAATTATCCGCCAACCGGTGAATTTGTATCGCTGGAAAATGAAGATATGAATCTTCATTACGTAAGAGCAGGCTCAGGAGTTCCCGTGGTTATGCTGCACGGCAGAGATGGGACGCTACAAGAGTTCACCCTCTCCATTTTTGATGATCTATCCGGTTACTATGATGTAATTACACTGGACAGGCCGGCATATGGTTACAGCACCTGCTCAGATCCAGAAAAACTATCAACTAAAGCCCAGGCTAAAATAATCAATGAAGCACTCAACACCTTAGAAATCGAAGAACCCATTTTAATCGGGCATTCTTATGGTGGAGCAGTAATGCTTCAATACCTGTTAGATTATCCCGGGCAAGTCCTGGGTGCCATTTCATTAGCAGGCGTAGCCTATGTTGAGGAACCACCCGATAAAAGTTTTTACGCTTTGCCTGAGTATCCCGTTATAGGCCCTCTTTTAACTCACACTATTGTATTACCCGCCGGCACCTTTTTGGCTCCAAACATCTACAGCCAGGCGTTTTACCCTGCAGAAGCGCCCGAAGAATATGTGGAGGTAATATCATCTTTGTACTTACGCCCGGGCCAGTTCACAGCTACTGCTTACGAACTGTCAGCGATGTATGATTCAGTTAATGCTATTAGCCCTGATTATGAGCAAGTAAATGTTCCTGTAACCATTATATTTGGGGACTCAGATAAAATGCTTGATCACAAAAAAGACGGTAAAAGGCTTTATAATGCACTGCCCGGTGCCAGGTATATTCTCATCCAGGACGGCGGTCATAAGATCCATCACACTCACCCGAATGTAATCATAGAAGCGCTGCATGATTTAGTTGAGCTTACCGCAGAGTAAAAGGTACACACTGATATAGATATGCAAGAAGTATATTTTTTTCACTTTGCTTTCTATAGAATAAGGTTTACCAGCCCAACTTAATCCTGAAATTATTACAACATGCAGGCACATGTTTCTCGCTTTATTTCTCTGAACAACCGTCGAGTAATAACGGCATCGTGCTTCATAAACGCCTCATTTTGCTCAAAGAGCATTGGCCGGATTTACCCCTTTGACTGATGCACTCTCCAGGCGTTTTCATTCATAATGAAAAGGTTAGGTGTCCCTGCTTCCCACCCTGCATTAGTTGACAATTATTACTGAATATTGATATAATTCCAGCATAAACATTAGCCACTTCCCGGCTTATGCAGCAGTAAAACAGGGGAATGAACAAACATTAGCTTCTAAAAGTATGCCGGGATCTTTTTACTTGCGAGTAGCAAACACCATACTTAAAAACCTGCTTAATAAGCACCAGGTCGAGTAAACATGCCCGGTTAATTTAAGATTCCAGTATCTATAACACCAGATAGCAACATGTACTAACTGAAACAGCATGAGATTAGGATTAATATGTAGATTTAAGAATTGCATCAGTTTGTTCAACCAGTGATTATATGCCAAAGGAGATGGCAGGTTAAAATGGATGGGGATAATGAACAGAATAAATATGGTACAGCAGCCAAGAATTCCCTGGATTCCGGGTTAAATAATAAGGCCGGTGAAGAATATATTGACAACCTGATTCTGGCGATAAGCCGGGTTTCAGCGGCAATAAGCGGCCTGATCGATCTGGATGCAACTTTAAACATCGGGCTGGATACTACTTTTGAATTTATGGGCGGCAAAGCCGGGGGAATCATGCTGCTGGATGAAGAAAGCGACATGCTTTCATACCGCGTTACCAGGGGGTTTTCTGATCGCTATTCTGAAGAGATGGACATGAAACTGGGGGAAGGAATCGCCGGTAAAGTGGCCCAAAGCGGAAAGGTTATTATGGTAGATGATATTTCTCTTGAACATGATGTCGCCCGGCCCGACCTGGTCATGCTCGAAGGACTGAAGGCTTTTATCAGCGTTCCTCTAAAAGCCAGGGAAAAGGTTTTAGGGGTAATGAATATTGCCAGCCAAAAACCGCGTAGTTTTACCAAAAGAGACATTTACATGTGTAAATCTATCGGAGACCAGCTTGGCACTGCAATTGAGCAGGCAAAGCTTTATAAGCGCCTGCAAAGAAGCAAAGAAAGGTATCGGCAGCTGGCACAGCGAATCATAGTAGCCCAGGAAAAAGAGCGAAAGAAAATCGCCCGGGATCTGCATGACGAAACAAGCCAGATTCTGGCCGGGTTAGCCCTTAACCTGCAAGCCCTGACCGAAATGAGCGAGAGGCTGGGAATCAGAGATGTGCAATTTAAGGAAATTTTAAAAAAGAGCCACGCCTCCACTGTTCAGGTTCACTCAGAAATTAGCAGGCTTATTGCCGACCTTCGCCCCACTCAGCTTGATACCCTGGGCATTGTTGCCGCCATACGCCAGTATGTTAACAGCATGGTGGTTGCAAGAGGTATCAAAGCACATTTTGACCTGGATGCAGTAGAGAAACATCTCCTGCCCGAGGAAGAACTGAGCCTGTTTCGCCTGGTTCAAGGTGCAGTAGGGAATATAATCCAACATTCTGAAGCTAAAAATGTAACCATATCCCTCAAACATCAGGATGACAAACTTGTTGTCAAAGTAGTTGATGACGGCAAAGGCTTTCAGGTTGAAAAGCTTTCTGAACTAAGAAAGATCGGGCGGGGGTACGGGCTTTTAAACATGAAAGAAAGGATGACCCTGATTGGAGCAACCTGCTCCGTGCAAAGTCAACCGGGAGAGGGGACCACTGTTAGGGCGGTGCTCCCGCTTTCAGGAAAAGTGAGCATAAAAGAAACCAAACCACAATAAAACCGATGCTTGTTTAATCCAATCGGATGCTGTAGAAACAGGAAACATTTTCCGAGAACGGTGGAAATCAATGGATAGAATTAAATTACTGGTAGTAGACGATCATACCATAGTTAGGGAAGGGATCTGCGCACTTTTAGAACTCTCTCCGGAAACAATAGTGCTGGGAGAAGCCGCCAATGGCAAAGAAGCCTTGGAAATGATTAAAAAACTCGGGCCTGATGTTGTCTTAATGGATATCGTCATGCCTGTTATGGACGGATTGCAGGCAACCCGGTGCATCTGTAAAGACTTCCCCCGGGTCAAAGTGCTGGTGTTAACACAGCATGATGATAGAGAACATGTATTTGAAGTCATAGAAGCAGGGGCCGTTGGGTTTATCGATAAAACCACCGTATCATCAGAGCTGGTTAGAGGTATCCGTGCTGTTTACCGGGGCGATTCCTTTTTGTCGCCCCAGGTAGCCAGGTACCTGGTAGAAGATTTTCAGCATGAATACCCGGAAAGAAAAAACCGGGATTCATATGCTCAGCTTACAAACCGGGAAAGAGAAATCCTTAAATTACTGGCCGAGGGATATACCACCCGTGAAATAGCCAAACTCCTGGTATTGAGCCCAAAAACCGTGGAAGGTCACAAAACCAGGTTAATGGCAAAACTAGATCTGCGCAATCGAGTGGAGCTGGTTAAGTATGCTATGCGAAAGGGTATAGTGAAGATCTAGTTTACCGGGCCATTTGAGAACATTTACATCACCAGCAGATGAACCATAAAAAAGCCGCATAAACCACTGCGGTTTTTTTATTGCTCTTTCCCACACCAGTATTTCCACCGTAAAATAGAGTTATATTGGCTTCTAAAAAAGGGGCGTTTCCCTCTCTATCAATCCAGGGGTAACACCTCAAGACAAAACCGCTACCGTATCGTAACATTAAGTAAAAGTTAGTATATTCTGAACAAGAAAGGAGGATTAATATAATGGAAAGGAAAAGATTAGTCCTGGTGGTTGACGATGAACGCAGATTTTACATGTCTTTAGAGAAAGAATTAAGTGAAATAGACTGTGAAACCCTGGTTGCTTCTAATAGCGACCAGGCCCGGCGTCTGGCCATTGCCCACCGGCCGGAACTGATTCTTTTAGGAACCATTATGCCTCGCGGTGATGCTTTCAGGCTGCATCAATGGCTTAAACAAAGCCCCACTCTAAAGGATATTCCACAAATTGTGCTCGATGCATCTCCCGAAAATCATTTAACCAGGGGCTGGCGTCGGGATGAAGGGATACGCTTAGATGCAGTAGAGTATTACTGTAAACCGCTAAAGCCTGCCTTCCTCGCCAGTAGCATCTGGAAACACATGGATATAGAAAGGGCAGAAATAAAAGTCCTGATCGCCGATGATCATGCTATGGTCAGAGAAGGTATTCGCACCCTGCTTAACCTGCAAAAAGATATGCATATCGTGGGAGAGGCTACCAACGGAACCGAAGCTATAAATAAAACACTGGAACTCTTACCTGACGTTGTCCTGATGGATATAGTCATGCCCGAACTGGACGGAATTGAAGCAACCAGGCAGATTTGCAGCCATTGTAAAGAGAGAATCAAAGTTTTAATGCTCAGCCAGTATGATGACGAGCAAAACATGTCGGCCGGCAGCGAAGCGGGAGCAGTGGGCTTTATCTCCAAGAATAGCGTCAGCGCCCAGCTGCTTGAAGCAGTCAGGACCGCAGGCCGCAGACCGCAACCGGACAGAGAACAGGGCTATGCAAACTAGCCCGGCCCGTCAAGTAGTAATTCAGTCAGAACCCGGTTTAGAGCCCGGTTTTAGATTAGTGTTTACATGGGAAGGAGGAGATTGATTGCAAACGGTTACAATCACTCTTAACCAGAAAATAGTAAGCGGCCAAGCCGGGATGACCATTTTGGAAATTGCGCAGGATGCGGGTCTGGATATTCCAACTTTGTGCCATGATCCCATCCTGCAACCGGCAGGAGCCTGCAGGCTTTGCCTGGTGGAAAATGAGGAAACCGGGGCTTTGCTGGCTTCCTGCGTGACCACTGCGACTCCCGGCATGGTTATAAATACCAATTCACACAGGGTATTGCAACATAGAAGGAATATCGTCAAACTAATGCTAGCCAGCCACCCCGATGCCTGTCTGATTTGTGACAAAGGCAACCGTTGCCGGCTGCAGCAAATCGCCACCGAACTGGGTCTGGGTTTTAACGAACTGGAAAGAATACCCCAACCTGCGGCAATAGAGGAGTTAAACCCCTTTATCGTAAGAGATACAGCTAAATGTGTTATGTGCGGCAAGTGTATTCGGGCCTGCCAGGAAATTATTGTTGAAGGAGCTATTGATTATTACGGGCGAGGTTTTACCACCAGGCCGGCAACTTTTAATGATACCCCCCTGGAGAATTCGGAATGTACATTTTGCGGTTTGTGTGTGGCCCTGTGCCCCACCGGCGCATTAATGGAAAAAGAAAAACCGTACCTGGGAACTACCCGCTTTTCTGTCCAGAGCACCTGTTCTTATTGCGGGTGCGGTTGCCCGGTAAAACTGGAAATCAAAGATAACTGGATAGTCAGGGTAACTCCCGGCGGGTTGGGGTCTGCTAACCGGGGTGAGATTTGTATGCGGGGTAGTTATGGATTTGATTATATTCATAGCCCGGAGAGGTTGACCAAACCGCTTCTGAAGGTAAACGGCGAGTTAAAGGAGGCCTCCTGGGAAGAGGCCTTAAAAGCAGCCGGTGAGGGTCTAAAAAGGATAAAAGAACAGTACGGTCCGGATGCCCTGGCTGTATACGGATCATCGAAGTGTACCAATGAAGAAAACTACCTTCTTCAAAAATTTGCCAGGACTGTTTTAGAGACGAACAATGTTGATAACGGGAGCAGCCTCTATAATCTGGCCACCCGCGTCGGCCTGCGAAATGCCACGGGACTGTTGAGCACCACAAATTTACTTGAAGCACTCGAAGAGGCGGATTTGATTCTTGTAGCCGGAGCAGATCCTACCATAACCGCTCCCCGGCTGGGATATGCAATTAAACGTGCCGTTAAAAACCGGCAAGCTAAATTAATCCTGATTGAACCCCGCCGCACCCACCTCACTTTTTTTGCCCACCAGTGGCTGCGCCCCAGGCCTGGCAGTGATCCGGCCTTATTTAACAGCATCATCCGGGCTGTTATAGATGAAAGTTTGTGCCGGATGGAGTATGTGAGCAGGCAAACAGAAGGCTTCCCCGTCCTGGTAGAAGCTTTGGATAAATTATTGCCAGAATCTACAGCTCTAATAACCGGCGTTTCAGCGGAAAAGACCCGGGAGGCAGCCCGGATTTATGCCAGAGCTAATAAGTCGGTGATTGTATTCGGTTCCGGGCTGACTTGTACGGTTAACGGAGCGGAAAGCATCAAGGCTCTTGCCAACCTGGCCTTACTGACAGAAAATGTCTGGGGCAAAGGATGCGGCATCTATCCGGCTCTAAAAGAAAACAATGCCCAGGGGGCCTGTGAGATGGGAGCAATACCGGAATACCTTCCCGGATATCAACCGGTTACAGAACCCGAGAGCAGGCGTAAATTTGAACGATTATGGAAGAAAAAAATCCCTTCCCGCCCGGGGATGCATGTTGCCGAGGCCTTGAACCGGGGCGAAGAAACACCTTTAAAAGCTATCTACGTGGTTGGAGAAAATCTCGATTCCACTTTAAACCACTCAAAAAGGATGATTGAGTCTAGTTCCGGTCTGGAATTCATGATCGTCCAGGATTTATTTTTTACCTCAACTGCCGAACATGCCAACGTAGTTTTACCAGCAGCCAGCTTTGCCGAAAAAGAAGGTTCTTATACTAATTTTGAGGGAAGGATCGGATGGCTGCAGCAGGCGTTCCCACCTGTCGGCGAAAGCCTTCCCGACTGGGAAATCATCCTACGCCTGGCTGAAGAAATGGGCAGTCCTTTGCCCTATTCGTCTTTACAGCAGGTTATCCATGAAATTGAAGAGTTTGTGCCTCTTTACGAAGGTTACTACCACCCTGAAGAATACCTTGAAGATAAGTGGTCTTACTGGGATGAAAGGCGAGACCGGGCCTTTCAGGTGCTAAAGGGCTTCCCCCGCTTTTCTGCCCCCAAGGATCTATCCCCGCGGATTCCTATACCGGAAGGATATCCTTTTTACCTGTTCCTGGAGGCTAGCCTTGCTTATTTCGGAACCGGTACCAGAAGCAGTAAAACCTGGCGTTTGAAAAGTTTTTACCCGAAAAAAGTACTGAAAATATCACCTGAAGATGCAGAAAGGCTCTCTTTTACCGGCGGCAATCAGGTCAGGGTAATGTCACCTTATTCGCATTTGCAAACCGCCGTAGAAATCTCTGATGCTATCCCTCCGGGCACCGTATCACTGCCGACTTCTTTTCCAGGTGTGGCGGAGCTGTTCGGAACTGCCCTGGGAATAGAAAAGACAGTACCGCCTCCTGAGGCCTGTTACGTCAACTTAGAGAGGGTGAATCCGGATGGTTAATCAAAATACTCCCCGGGAAATAGATTTAAACCGGCTTAAAGAAATTGTTAGCAGTTATGAAGAACAAAGATGGTCACTGATTCCCCTGGTCCAGGCTATCCAGGAAGAATTTGGCTTTATTCCGCCTCCGGCTGTACCGGTAATTGCCGGCAGACTAAAGATATTTCCCAGTGAGGTCCAGGGAGTGGTTTCCTTTTACACCCAGCTTTATACCGAACCCCGGGGGAAGAATATTGTCAGGGTCTGCCGCGGCACAGCCTGCCATGTACGGGGGGGAAAGACTATTCTTAAACTGGTCAAGCGACAGCTGGAACTGGAAGAAAATGAAACTTCAGAAGATCTGGAATATACCCTGGAAACAGTGGCCTGTTTGGGGGTATGCGCACTGTCTCCAACCATGGTTATTAATAACCGGGTATACGGACACATGAATCCGAAAAGAGTAAAGGAGATCTTTAAGCAGAAGGAGGCCCAGCCATGAGCCGGTGCACAGTTTTTGTTTGCCAGGGCACAGGATGTGTGTCCGGCGACTCCCAGAACGTATACGAAGCGTTGTGTGCTGAGGTAGACGAGCTGAACTTGGGTGAAGTAGATGTAGACTTTACCGGGTGCCATGGGTTTTGTGAACAGGGGCCAATTGTCATTGTCGAACCCCAGGGAATATTTTATACCCAGGTCCAGGTTGAAGATGTCAGGGAAATAGCAGAAGTTCACCTGAAGAATAATGTCCCGGTAGAGCGCCTCTTTTATCAAGATCCTGTCAGTGGAGAAAAGTTACCCTATTACCGGGATGTTAATTTTTATAAAAAGCAGCAGCGGATTATTTTAAAAGATTGCGGACACATTAACCCGGAAAAAATTGAACACGCTCTGGCAAACGGTAGATACAGGGCCCTAAAAAAAGCCCTGCTCGAAATGACTCCCGGCCGGGTTATAGAGGTGATTAGGAAAGCCGGCTTGCGCGGCCGCGGAGGAGCCGGTTTTCCCACCGCTATGAAGTGGGAATTTTGTTCCAGTGCCCCGGGCCACAAGAAATATGTTATTTGTAATGCAGACGAAGGAGACCCCGGCGCTTTCATGGATCGCTCCATCCTGGAAGCCGACCCGCATGCGGTTATTGAAGGGCTGGCCCTGGCCGGTTTTGCAGTTGGCGCCGATGAGGGATATATCTATATCCGTGCCGAATATCCCCTGGCGGTGAAGCGGCTGCGTATAGCCTTACAGCAAGCAGAACAAAAAGGCTTCCTGGGGCGAAAAATAATGGGCTCCGATTTTAATTTCACCATCAATATTAAAGAAGGAGCCGGTTCTTTTGTTTGCGGTGAAGAAACGGCGCTCATCGCATCCATTGAAAGCCGCCGCGGGATGCCCAGGCCGCGTCCTCCGTTTCCGGCCCAATCCGGCCTGGACGGGAAACCCACAATAATAAACAATGTGAAAACCCTGGCGACCGTCTCGGCCATTATTAACCGCAGTGCAGAATGGTTTTCTTCGATAGGCACAGAAAAAAGCAAGGGCACGGTTGTTTTTGCCCTGACCGGAAAGGTTTCTAACAGTGGTCTGGTAGAAGTGCCTGCCGGCACACCGCTTTCAAGCATTGTTTTTGATATCGGCGGTGGCATACCGCGGGGGAAGATGTTCAAAGCGGTGCAAACCGGGGGGCCTTCCGGCGGGTGTATCCCTGCCCAGTACATGGATACCCCGGTGGAATTTGAAAATTTAGCCCGGCTGGGCTCGATCATGGGTTCAGGCGGCATGGTGGTCATGGACGAAAACACTTGTATGGTTGAAATTGCCCGCTACTTTCTTAGCTTTACCCAGTCCGAATCCTGCGGGAAGTGTACCCCCTGCCGACTCGGCACAAGGCAAATGCTGGAAATTTTAACCCGGATCACCCAGGGGCGGGGCAAAGACAGCGATATCAATATTCTCCTTAACATAGCCAAAACTGTAAAAGAAGGTTCTCTTTGCGGGCTGGGGCAGACCTGCCCCAACCCGGTATTGACTACGCTCCAATATTTCAGGGATGAATATGTATCCCATATCAGGGAGAAAAAATGCCCGGCGGCTGTATGCGATGCTTTGATGATATCACCCTGCCAGCATACCTGCCCTGTAGGTGTAGACGTTCCCAGCTACCTGGAGGCGATTTCGAGGGAGGCATTCCTGGAATCGGTGGAGATCATCAGGGAGCGCAATCCCTTCCCGGCTATCTGCGGCCGGATTTGTCATCACCCCTGCGAATTGCGCTGCCGCCGCGGTGAGCTGGATGATTCCCTGGCCATCAGGGCCCTGAAGCGGTTTGCGGCCGATTGGTATTATGACCACATCGATATGATCCCAAAGCCTGATCCTTTCCCCCAATTCAAGCCGCAAAAGGTAGCTGTAGTGGGAGCAGGACCATGCGGGCTATCATGTGCTTATTTCCTGGCTCAAATGGGGTACCGGGTTACTGTTCTGGAAGCTCTTCCAGTGGGTGGAGGCATGCTGTCGGTGGCAATCCCGGAATTCCGGCTACCCGATGCAATCATCCGAAAAGAAATAACTTACATTGAAAAACGCGGGGTAGAGATTCAATACAACAGCCCTGTTAATATCAACTTTACTATTGACGACCTCAAAAATAGAGGTTATGATGCGATCTTTATCGCTGCCGGCGCTCAAAAAAGCCAGCAGATTGGCATTCCCGGCGAACTGGAGGATCTGGAAGGATTTTATTACGGTCTGCGCTTCTTGAGAGATGTAAAAATTGGCAGGCCGGTGAAAATCGGTAAGAAAGTGATCGTCATCGGCGGCGGCAACGTAGCCCTGGATACCGCCCGCACCGCCATCCGCCTGGGGGCGGAGCAGGTGGAAATTTTTTACCGCCGCACCAGGGAAGAAATGCCTGTTTCAGAAATAGAGTATGAAGAAGCCGTCACTGAAGGAGTAAAAGTCAACTTCCTGGTCAGCCCCACTCGCATCGTCAGCAGCAACTGGAAGGTCACCGGTTTGCAGTGCACACAGATGGAGCTCGGTGAACCCGGAAAAGACGGCCGGCGCCGGCCCATGCCCGTGACCGGAACCGAATTTTTTGCCGAGGCGGATACAGTATTTGCCTCTGTTGGACAGGCCCCCGATCTTTCTTTCCTGCCTCCGGACAGCGCACTGGAAAGGACCCGCCTGGAAACCCTGGTGGTCGATGAAAACAGGCTGTCAACCAATGTATCCGGAGTTTTTGCCGGAGGTGACTTTGTTTCCGGACCGGCCATGGTTATAGATGCTGTTGCTGCCGGTAGAAGGGGCGCACTGGCTATAGACAAGTATTTCAAAGCCGACCCGGGCAGGGTTTTAATCTACGATCAGCGCAAAGATGATTATATCCCGGAGGAGGCTGCAGGGACAGAAGAGCCGGAAGAGGTAGGCGAGGAGCTGGAGGAAGAAATCTGGAAACCGCAGTACCGACCGGAAATTCCCAGGCTCCCGGTGACAGATAGAAAGCACAGCTTCAAAGAAACTGAGTTAAGTTACGAGGAAGTAGAAGCGGTGAGTGAAGCAAAACGGTGCCTGAGATGTGACCTGGAGAGATAAGGGAGGTAAGGGTATGAAAACAATAACCAGGCCAAAGCCATATGAAGAAATCCTGCAGCAGCTGGAATTCTGCAACCGGGTCTTTATTGTAGGCTGCGGCACCTGTGCCACAGTGCTCCAAACCGGCGGCATAGAACAGGTTCTCGAGCTAAAGGTGAAGTTGCAGGAATCGGGTTTTCTTGTAACCGGATGGACGGTAATCCCAACGGCATGTGATGAAATGACCGTTGCATCAGCCGGCGAACACGAGGGGGCAATCCAGGGGGCAAGTGGTATTTTAACCCTGTCCTGCGCACTGGGTGCACAGCGCTTAAGCTTCTACCTGGATAAACCGGTTTTGCCCGGGCTTGACACCCTGTTTATAGGGCTGGAAGAACACCCCGGCTACTTCATGGAAGCCTGCGATCAGTGCGGTCAGTGTATCCTGGGCTACACGGCGGGAATTTGCCCGATTACCGCCTGCCATAAAGGGCTGGTAAACGGGCCCTGCGGTGGAACCAACAAGGGTAAATGTGAAGTGGACTCAGAAAGAGACTGCGCCTTTACCCTGATTTACAACCGCTTGAAAGAACAGGAAAGGCTTGATTTGATGAAGCATTATCATCCGCCCAGGAATGCCCAGGTAGCACCCAGACCCAGGATAATAATACTGGAACAAAAGGAGATAGAACAATGGGTATGACCTTTAAGCAAATCCTTGACTCCGGCAAGTTTGTGGTAACGGCTGAAATTGCGCCTCCAAAAGGAACAGACCTGGAAAAGATGAATCACCACATAGAACTGTTGAAAGATAAGGTCGACGCCCTGAATGTAACCGATCACCAGAGCTCGGTGATGCGGTTTCCTTCCCTGGGAGGATGCCTGGCCGTTAAGGAACGGGGTGGTGAGCCCATACTACAGATGACCTGCCGGGACCGCAACCAGATCGCCCTGCAGTCCGATCTGCTTTTTGCCTATACCAGGGGGATTAAAAATGTTCTTTGCCTTACCGGTGATGCCATGACGGTCGGGGACCATAAGCAGGCCCGGGGCATATTTGAACTCGATTCGGTTCAGTTACTGCGGGCTATCGATTTCCTGGAAGAATGCAAGGATCTGGGGGGCAATGACCTTGTCGGGGGAGCAACCTTCTGCAAGGGAGCGATAGTAACACCGGAAGCCGACCCCTGGGAACCTCAATCATACAAATTCGAAAAAAAAGTTGATGCAGGGGCGGAATTCTTTCAAACCCAGGCCGTATATGATATGGACAATCTCACTCGTTTTATGGATTATGCCCGCCGGTTTCCGGTAAAAATCTTAGCGGGGATAGTCCTGCTTACCTCGGCAAGAATGGCAAAATACATGACAGACAACGTCCCCGGGATTTTTGTTCCCCAGGACCTTATCGCTCAATTGAACAGCGTTCCCAAAGGAGGCGGCTTACAAAAAGGCATCGAAATTGCCGGCCGCATGATTGCCGTTTTGAAACAAGACTCCATCTGCGACGGGGTTCACATTATGGCCATAAACCGTGAAGAAGTAGTTCCTGAAATCCTAAAGGCGGCCGGACTAAACGGGCATGTGGATTAAAGGCATGAGGCCAGATCCTGTAATAAAACATGCAGTAATCTACTTCAGACCAATAGCAATTGACTTAGTGATGACCAGTTCGGAATTTGACATCTCTGCACCCTCCTGTTAATGTGGATTTGTGGGGTAATTGATTTCATCTTGAAACTGCTCCTTAAGATCCCGAGCATATTGAAACAGAACGAGTTATTCAGCTGAAAGCGTAACAACTCAGCCTATTGCCCTTATTGAATGATAAGCAGTGCCATTGGGACGGTTCCGCCGTTCCTTAAGGCATAGTTTTAAGGCCAAATAGGAGACGGTGGAACCGTCCCCTATTGCTTTGCGGGCTAAGCCTGAATAGTTACCCGGATAAAAGTTTTGTTTACCTTGTTACTTTCGCTATTGCAGTCGCCGCTGCGTTTTGCCTGCTGCGAAAACGTAAAAAGGGTTATAAGAATACCAGGTGATTCAATTAAACCGGAAAACAAGCTGAAATCATATTATTGGGAGGATGATTTGTTGTGGCAAATAAACGTGAATTGACAAAGGTAGCCCTGGTCAAATCTAATACCAGGCGTGAAGCGCTGCGCCGCAGTATTGAACTGCTAAAATTTAACCCCGTCAAAGGAAAAGAAATACTGCTTAAACCGAACTTCAACACCGCCGATCCTTACCCGGGATCGACCCACCCGGATGCACTGCGGGAAATGATTGTTTACCTTAAAGAAATGGGAGCCCGAAA
>PUKV01000207.1 GCA_003550645.1 Syntrophomonadaceae bacterium
CTGCTAATATCACCGCCCAGGCCGGCGATTTCTTTCACGATACTGGAACTCAAGTAAGAGTACTTATTGTTGGTCATCATAAACAAGGTTTCTATTGAGGGACTCAACTTTTGGTTGACCAGGGCCATCTGAAACTCGAATTCGAAATCCGACATGGCTCGTAAACCCTTGACAATAATATTAATTTCGTTATTCTTAGCATAGTCAATCAGCAAGCCTTTATAGTAATCAACTTTAACATTTGGATATGGTTCAGTTACCATTTTCAGCATTTTTACCCGTTCTTCGATACCATAAGTTGCAATTTTGCGGGGATTATCCAGCACAGCGACTATTACCTGATCCATAATCTTGCTAGATCTTTTTATAATATCAAGATGCCCTTTAGTAACCGGATCAAAACTGCCGGGGTAGATTGCTTTGGTCAAGTTATTTCCTCCTTTGGCATGTCTACTATAATGACAACATTATTAAGTTTTCGCTATTTCTTGGTTATAACCTGCATAATGGTGGCAAAAAATCTTGTTCTAATGCAATTGATATGCTACAATATAACGCGTGATTATAAAAGTGCCGGGAGGTTCTAATAATGGCTAAAGTTTGTGAGATATGCAATAAGAGTAAAACCACTGGTTTTCAAATCAGCCACTCTAATATTAAAACCAAAAGAAAATGGCGCCCTAACATCCAGAAAATAAAGATTATGCTGAACGGATCGCCAAAAAGAGTTAACGTTTGTTCCCGCTGCATTAAAGCCGGTAAGGTCCAGAGAGCAATTTAATCATGCTTTCGACCCAAACACCGTTTCTTTCATGTACTAATAAAACCTTTGACCAATAAATAAGGAGCAGTTAAACCGCACTGCTCCTTATTATTTGTGTACTTTTTTCTACGTTAGTTTCCCTCAATCCCAGGATGCTTTCATATGTTCAAGCAGCCTACAAACGATCAAGGAAGTATTTCTTGGAGGCATAAACTGCTTCACCAATTTTCCGCTTGGGACCGTAAGTGTTAACTGGTTCAAAGATGGTCAGGCGATTAATACCATTGTAAGCCTTGCTTGCTTCATCACCTTCCAGAGTTCCGGCCACAACTTCCCTGGCCCAGTTTTCCATCTTCGGAACCATTTCATGGATGAAACATGAGGTCATATCCATAGCCAGCTGGGATTCCTCACTTTCACCCCTGGCCGCCATTTTTTTGGCTCTGAGCAGGCCACTTTCAGCGGCAAATATCTCCATGGCCATGTCGGCCAGGCGGCAGAGGACTTCTTGTTCATCTGTTATTTTTTCGCCAAATTTTTGAGCGGCATTGCCCGCAGCGAGTATGAACAGGGTCTTCATGTTGTTGAGGTAAAACTCCTCGCGCTCCGGTGTTCCTTCCGGTATCTCTGCTTCTTTCATCTGCTTCAAAGTTCCGCCCAGGCCCATAACCGCTTCCATGAAAGGCAGTTCGTTTTTCATGGCTTTGCGGAGCAAAGTGCCTGGAATCAGCATTCGGTTAATTTCATTGGTGCCTTCAAAGATCCGGTTGATCCGGCTGTCCCGGTATGAACGTTCGGCCGGGTATTCCTGCCCGTATCCATAACCTCCGAACACTTGCACTCCTTCATCGGCAATTTTGTCCATGCCTTCAGAACAGAAAACTTTCGAAATGGAGCACTCGATGGCGTATTCATGGATAGCCCTGGCTACATCAGACAGGTCACCGCCGCTTTCTTTAACCTCTTCCAGTTTCTCATCGATCATACCGGCAATACGGTAAACCATGCTCTCCTGGAGGTAAGTAAGAATAGCCATGTTGGCAAATTTATTCTTCATTAAATTAAATTCAGCAATCGGCTTTTGGAACTGGACCCTCTGCAGGGCATATTCACTGGCAAATTCCATTACCGCTTTACTGCCACCAACACAGCCTGCTCCCAGTTTAAATCTACCGATATTAAGGATGTTGAAAGCTACCTGGTGCCCCTTGCCTTCTTCCCACAACATGTTTTCAACCGGTACTTTGGCATTTTCCAGGATCACGCTGCAGGTAGAAGAACCCTTGATCCCCATTTTTTTCTCTTCGGGATCGATTGACACTCCTTCGGTATCAGCTTCAACGATAAAAGCAGTAAATCTTTCCCCGTCGATTTTGGCATAAGTAACAATCACATCTGCCCAGGCAGCATTGGTGATGTACTGTTTGGCTCCATTTAGGATATAATGCTTGCCGTCATCTGAGAGCACAGCCTTGGTTTTACTGTTCAAGGCATCCGATCCTGCTTCCGGTTCGGTTAAAGCATAGGAGGCAATCTTTTCACCGCTTGCCAAACCCGGAAGGTACTTTTTCTTTTGTTCTTCATTACCAAAGAAAACAATCGGCAGGGTCCCGATCCCGGTATGGGCTCCAAATGCAGTAGCAAAGGATCCGCCGGTCAAAGAGGCACACTCGGTAATAATATTGGTCGTAATTTTATCCGCCTCTTCGCCGCCGTATTCTTCAGGAACATCGCTGCTTAAAAGTCCCAGTTCCCCTGCTTGCCGCAGCAGGTCAGTCATTACCCCTTCTTCCATGGCTTCGATTTCATCGATTTTTGGTTCAACCTGGTTCTTCATGAAATCGACCGAGGTTTTCTTAACCATCAAATGCATGTCATCAAAATCTTCCGGCGTAAAAACAGTATTTTCGTCAACCGGCCCCAGCAAATAAGCTCCACCTTTAATCAATTCACTCATAAACTAATCACCTCAATTTAAATAGTCAGGCAAAAAATACTTTCACCGTTTAATATTTTCTATGGTAAAACATTTTTCCCTGCTTTGTGAAAATATTAACTTACTCCAAATCCCAAATTGCTCTGACTTCTTGCCTATTTTAGCTGAAATGTACAGCAAAAGAAAGATTTAAATTTTTTTCAGGCTGCCGGTTTCTTGATTTGAAGCGTTGTTTATGCTAACATATACATGCTATCGGGCCGAAGTGGCGGAACTGGCAGACGCACACGACTCAAAATCGTGCGCCCTCCGGGCATGTGGGTTCGACTCCCACCTTCGGCACCA
>PUKV01000103.1 GCA_003550645.1 Syntrophomonadaceae bacterium
GTAGCCTGCCCTTCAAAACGCAGGATAGCGGCATCGACCAGGGGTTTTCCCAGGATGACGCAGGCATCGTTTAAAAGGTAGCGGGTGGGGAAATTGTCGCACCCGTTTACAACAAGATCATAATTTTCCAGGATGGAAAAGGCATTTTCCGAGCTTAAGATCACCGGGTGGGTTTCCACCCGCACATCCGGGTTCAGCTTTTCAATCCTTTCTTTGGCTGTATCCACTTTCAATTTACCCACACCTTCTTCATCATGCAGGACCTGCCGCTGCAGGTTGGAGCGCTCCACCCGGTCACCATCAACAAAACCGATGGTGCCGACACCGGCGGCGGCCAGGTACAACCCCGCCGGGGAGCCGAGTCCGCCCGCGCCGACAATGAGGACACTGGAGTCAAGCAGTTTCCTTTGTCCTTCCACGCCTACTTCTTGAAGCAGGGTGTGGCGTGAGTAGCGCTCCATCTGCTCCCTGGTCAAGAGGGGTGACCCACCTCCGTTATTAACGTCCTTCTCATTCCCGTAAGCTCCACTGCTATCTGTTCCGCCGGCCATGGCGGGCACCAGGGCCACCTCGTCACCTTCATTGAGGGCGGTTTCGACACCGGCAAGGGTGTGGATTTCTTTCCCGTTGACATAGATGTTGAGGTGACGGGCCGGTTCACCGTTATCATAAATTCTTTCTTTCAGGGCCGGGTAGCGCTCGGTAATTTCTGCAAGCACCTGTTCAACGCTGCCGGCCTCAACCTCCAGCCGCTTCTGGCTTTCTGTAAATTCCCGGAATGGCGTCGGTACATAAATCTCCACTCTTGGCGCCATAATTAATGCCTCCTTTCTGACTTAAGGTTGCCGGCTCATGTTTTAAGTCCTCCGCCCCCTCCGCTCGCGCCCTTCAGCATGGCGCTGCGATTCCCGGGGCGGCCGGTTTCACAAAAGATTTGAAGCCGGATCACCTTGTATAACTGCCGGACGGCTCCTTATCTTCACCCGTTTAGTATCGCTTCAGGTAGATGCGGTAAAGGCCGGGCGAGGGTTCCTCAACCCCTACCAATTCAGCTAGCTTCTTTTCTTTTACCGCATCCGGCACGGTATGGGTGGAAATGGTGTGATCGGTTGTCTCCACCAGGATCTCCCCCGGCTGCATTTTTAACAGCTCCTTCTGGGCCGCTATAACCGGGTAGGGGCAAACTTCGCCGGTAACATCTATCTCCCGGTCCGGATCAATTTCTTCCAGGTTCACTTCAGTTTCCACTTCTTTGGCGCTGCCAAAACCACTTAAAGCTTCCCGGGCCCGGTCAAAATCAGGAGTTATTTTCCTGTGGTCTGTCATGATTCTCCCTCCCTGTCTTCATTTTCATTAACCAAATCGTTAATATATAATCAGCCATTATTCGGTCAAACATCTACTCGATCATGCATGCATCGTAATATAATCAAAAATCGCTGCCACATTACCATTTAGCTGCAATTACCAGAGCAGTTTACCATTAACTGCCCGTTTGCTTGCCGCTCTCCTGCAAGCCCGCTTCTTGCTCCAGGCGCTCCATCTGCTTCTGCAGATTTTTCTGGGCTACAACGTAGCCGAGGTATACGCCCAGGGCGATCCCGGCCGAAGCCAGGAAAGAGTGCACCGATAAGGCAGGTATCCCGCTGATGATATTCCCGATATTGCAGCCAGGTGCCATACGGGAGCCAAGGCCCATGATCGCCCCGCCCAGTAAGGCATTGGGAACCCGGTTTAAACGGGGCCTACGGAAACGCCAGGTGCCGCTTAAGAGCGAAGATATGCCGGCACCAACGATGATCAAAATGATCAACCATTCGCTCGGCCCCAAAATCACACCCGGGTAAGGGGCAAACATCGTGCTTAGATAAGGATTGTCGAGTACGGCAGCTTCACCAACCACCCGGCTCCAGAAAACTCCGGCGATGCGGGTTCCCGGCCCGGTAATACCCCAGATGCTCCACCATAAAAACTGCAGGACCACCGTCAGGCCGACTAAAATCCCAACCAGCCTGGCATCCCAGCTTTTCCAGCGCAGGGGGTTACCAGACAGCTTCTTCCTCCCACCTTTATCCTGCCTGCTTCCTTCAGCTGAA
Organism: Syntrophomonadaceae bacterium; assembly: GCA_003550645.1. Taxonomy (GTDB): domain Bacteria; phylum Bacillota; class Dethiobacteria; order DTU022; family DTU022; genus B1SED10-74M. The sequence continues at coordinate 2,097 of PUKV01000103.1, forward strand.
GAAGTGCTCCCGGCCTGTTTGAAATACAGCCGGTAAAACAGGTAACCCAGCAGCAGGAAGGCCGCAGCCGAAACTACCCCAGGCGGGATGTAATTATAAAGGGTGATGGGACCGCTGATCTCCAGTGGTTCGAAATAGTAGGGAACAAAGAAAGGTTCATGTAGAAATGCATAAAGAAGGTACCCGGCTTTCATACCCAGGAATACCAGCCAGAAGTAAGAGTAACCCATGCCGCAGCGGTAAAGGGTCCCGCTGGCGCAGGCCCCCGCCACGTACATGCCAACTCCAAAAACTATTCCCCCGATCAAGGAAGTTCCGCCTACCGGAGGAAGCCATAACCTGTCGAGCGGGGCCAACCCGGCTGCCAGGATCAGCGACCAGCCGAGAATAATTACCAGGACAGCCAGAATAACCCCCTGCAAAACCCGGTTGTGCTTGAAAGCAAACCAGTCCCTGAAGGCGGATACAAAACAGAAATCGCCTTTTTGCAAAAGGACACCGTATACCAGCCCAAAACCTGCTCCCATTATCAGCAGGTTATCTATTCCCTCCAATGAGTCCACCTCCTGATAAATTGACATCAAATCTATAGACTTTATATATTATAACTGCAATTATAAATTTCGTCAAGGATCGAATAATTAACTTTCGTTAAGCTCCATTGACACCATACCCCCTGGGGGGTACAATTTTCATAGTTGAAGTTGATTAAAGCCTAACAGGCGCTTAAGTAAAAAACACAGTTCTACACATGTTAACTTACACCAACCAGTACCCGGCCCGACAGGAGGCAAAAAGGGGGGAGTATGATTATGGACAACAAAAATGTCGCTGGTGATGAATTAAACAGTAACGATTTATGTCATCACAGGGAGTACGGAAGTTACCAGGAGGATAAAAAAAAGATTCTCGACGGCTTAAGGCGGGTGGAAGGTCAAATCA
>PUKV01000263.1 GCA_003550645.1 Syntrophomonadaceae bacterium
AGCCGGGAGCCGATGATCCGCGAGTGGTTAGCCACCATTGGTAGGGAGCGTGAGTTCTCTGATCAGATCGGTCTTGGCGGGTTCACGGAGCTGTGGCCATGAGTAGTGTTCGAGAGATCGCCGCTGCGGTGTACGTGGTGATCGTGACGTTACTGATGGTGATCTACTGAGCTACACTCTCAGCTCTACTGTAAGCCCATGCCCATAGAGTGTCCGTGTCTGCATACACCCCTCCCAGAAATGTATAGTTGTACCCCCTTTAGGGGGGTACAACGATACAAGTGCCGCAGTTCTATATATAAGACGCGCGGTGTGCGTGTTTTAGGGCTTGTACTGTCCGAAATCTGGCGAATTGCGTTTTTGTGTTGCTGTGCATGGTTGTCCACGGGGTCTTGGCAATAATTTTCTCAACTACTCTATTTTCCGCTCTTATCTGCCGTATGTTGGTGGTAAACCGTCTGTGGCGTGGGTTTCATGGTGTGGACAACGGCCGACAGTCTCCATATTTGCGGTGCAATTCTTGATCTTAGCGCTGCTAATGATCTTGCTTAGTCTGCGTTCTTCGCTTGACTTGACCCAAGAGTTCGCTAAGATCGAGGCTGTGGTGTCCGTTGTTGATCGAGATTTGGTGATACCGGTTTGAATTTTCGCCAGTATTTCGGGGCCATTCGGGGTCTAGTTAAAAATAAATATTCGCGGGGTGGGGTGTAGTGGTGGTGGCGACTGGTGGAGTCGCAGTACGTGGTTGGGTTAGTTGCTGTGTCGTTGCCATAGGTCGTAGCCTGCTGCACCAGCGACAAGAGCAACGCCAAGGAAGCCAGCTGCGTCTATTGCGTTCATCCACGTTGCTGCGATGAGGAAGAAACCTGCAACCGCCGCTATCGCTGGATACGTGACGTATACGCCGTTCTGTTCCATCTCGTCGCGTTCGATGCCCTCCTTCACGAAGTCGCGGACTGCTGCGGACTTGGCCCGGCCTTTGTCCTGACAGTATTGTTCGAGATCGTCTCTGAGTGGCTTTTCTACCTTTGTTGAAACCACAACCTTGTTGCTCATGCCGGTATACTATGGTTTACCGGGTGATAAAGGTTCTTCGGCTGCTGGAAATGTAGTGGAGACAGGATTAAGTGTGGATAGGTTGAACATGTGTGTAACGAGAAACTAACCGCTAAGCAATATGAACGAAATCCCGGAAGAAGGCCGGGATACGACCGAGGTCGGCCGTACCAGCGGCCCACCCCGAAGGAACTGTTTGGACACAGGTTCCGTATCCCTATCTTCTTCATCCGACGGCCTAAGCGTTTCGCTGACGGTCAGACGGCTGGTATACGCAACTGGCGACCCTGAGAACAACGGTTTCGCTGTTTCAGCAGCTGTTACTTCGAGTGTGCCCAGAGATATTTCCAAGTTACTTCAGGTAACAATCCAGCTGTTACCGACGGTTGCGCGCACCCCGATCGGGACGGTCGTCATGGGCATGGGCAGCTCGGCGCCATGTGGATCAAAGCCTCCAAGCGATCGAGATCTTGATTTGCCTGAGCCGCGGGGGAGCGGCGAAGGTCGAGGGAGCGCATGGAGGGAGTCCAGCGGTGACTCCCTCCAACGAGATGCGGTAGGCGTTGTGATCTGTGGTCGAGTCTACCGGGTGCGTGGTGATCGACGCTCAACCGGGCATCCAGTACCGTATCTTGCATCTACGCCCGGATGCCCACCCCTACGCCTTAGTCTGTGGCAGGTAGCGGGTCTGAGAAGCCGGTTTGGAGGTGAGCCTCGTGTCTGCTACTGATCCGCTGCCGGGAATCACCCGTGATCTGTCCGCAGAAGGTCCGAAGACACCGATTGATTGGGACGAACTACAGCCGGAGCCGCAGATGCCAGCTCGAGCATACTACAGTGACGCTCTGAAACTGCCGGGCTTCGGTGAACAGCCTCACCGGTGCATCCCACGGAAGCCAGTTGGGTTCTGTGATGCACATGGTCACGTCACACTGGCATCGGCGTCGCCGTGTGAGACGCGTTCGTGTCCGGAGCACTGGCGACTGTGGCAACGGAAGGCGGCTGTAAACGTTGTTGCCCGGTTGGCTGCGTTCAGATACGTTCAGGAGAACGCTGGTAAGCGTATGCTGCACGTTGTGGATGCGCCGGACCCACGCCGTCATTGGACGGTGGACGCGTTCTGGGACGAACGTAGCCGCTCGTACGACGCTGTGAGAGACGTTGGTGGTCGTGGTGGGGTCGTAGTGCCTCACGCATACCGAACGAGTGAGGACGGTGACTGGCTCTTTGAGCAGGCTGTGAGTAGAGGTGACTGGGAGAAAGAGCGGGGGCGGTGGTCGCTGCTCCGAGACGCTGCTGACGACTGGGACGAGATGCAGCAATTCGTTGAACCTAGCCCACACTACCATCACCTTGTTGCCGCTGAAAACTTCGACCCAGCCGAGATCCCCGCCGGGAGGGTTGTGAAGAATATCCGTTCGCTTGAGCGGTTCAAGATCCGGGACATGACGGGCTACAGGGACATGGCTCGGTCAGCGATGTACCTGCTATCTCACTCGGCCCTGGAGCCGTCGGGGAACAGGCAGACGGTGACGTACTGGGGAGACGTTCATCCAAACTGCTTCAGTCCTGAGGAGGAGCTGACTACTGCTGAGTGGGACCGGATTCAGCGAAACGCTGAGCGGGCGGTAACGACCCAGCCATCTGATGATATTCATGATGCGGGGTCATCGGAGCCGGAGCTGCTAGACTGTCAGCACGAGGAGTGTGGTGGTCAAGTCATACCAATCTGGGACTTGGGTGAGTGGCTTGAGAACGGTGAGTTCGTTGGTCGGTTGGGTCGTCGGCAGAAGCAGATCCTCAAGGGAGTGATGATCTGGTTGGAGGAGGGAGGCGACCGCCCACCACCATCGAGCCGGGAGCCGATGATCCGCGAGTGGTTAGCCACCATTGGTAGGGAGCGTGAGTTCTCTGATCAGATCGGTCTTGGCGGGTTCACGGAGCTGTGGCCATGAGTAGTGTTCGAGAGATCGC
>PUKV01000169.1 GCA_003550645.1 Syntrophomonadaceae bacterium
CCCGGGTTATGATCACAGATGAAGCAACAACGTCTTTAGATGTTACCCTGCAGGCCCAGGTTTTGCACTACTTAAAGAAGCACCTTGCAGATTGCTGTATGTCTATCTTGTTTATTACCCATGACCTGGCTGCGGCAGCGGCGGTTGCCGACCGGGTTGCGGTGATCTATGCGGGAAAAATAGTAGAAAGCGGGCCGTTGAAAGCGGTTTTCAAGCAGCCCCTCCATCCCTACACCCGGGCTCTGCTGCGTTCCCACCCTTCCTTTTGCCCCGGGACATTGCAGCCGATTCAAGGCGGCCCGCCCGACCTGGCTGCCCTGCCCGGCGGGTGCTCTTTTTTCCCGCGCTGCAATGAGGCAGTAGATATTTGCCTTAAAAAAGATCCGGAAGCAATGAAAATAGCTGCAGGGCGCCAGGCTGCCTGCCATCTTGTGAATAGCAGGACCTGCCCGGAAGGAGAGAGGGCCGTTTTATGAGCTTTTTAAGCGGACGCAGCCTGGCCAAAAGTTATTTTATTACAAAAAGCCTATGGTATAAGGAGGAAATCCGGGCCGTTCATGAGGTCAGCATCGATCTGGATTTGGAAAACGAGCCGGGCCCTGACCGTAAGGGGGGCAATGTCGGCCTGGTCGGGGAAAGCGGTTCCGGGAAAAGCACCCTGGCCCGCCTGCTTTCCCGTCTTGAAAGGCCTTCAGAAGGCAGCCTCTATTTCCAGGAGAAAGAGATTGGCTACCTGCCGGAAAGCCTGCTTTTGCCCTTCAGAAGGGAGGTACAGGTAATTTTCCAGGATGCCGCCGCTTCTTTAAACCCCCGGCATAGCGTGGAAAAGATCCTTTCTGAACCGCTGCGCAATTTTTTCCCTGGACTTAAGCGGAAAGAGCGCCTGGAAAGAATAGCTGAAATCCTGCACCAGGTAGGGCTGTCGCCGGATCACTACTCTCGCTTTCCCCATGAGTTCAGCGGGGGGCAGAAACGGCGCCTGGCTATTGCCCGCGCCGTGATTATCCATCCTTCCTTACTGGTTTGCGATGAGGTTACCTCCGGGCTGGATGTATCCCTGCAGGGGCAGCTGTTAAATCTCTTCCTGGAGTTGGGTGATAAGTTTGGTGTCCATTACCTGCTGGTGTCGCATGATCTCCCGGCGGTGCGCTACCTGTGCCGGCGGATCCTGGTCATGTATGCCGGCAGGATCGTGGAAGATTTTCCGGTTGCAGATACAGGCTCCTCTGTTCACCCGTATACCAGGGCTTTGCTTGAGAGCGAACCGGTCCTGGACGGCTCTTTTTCGCCGCGTTTTTTACCGGGTGAACCGCCGGACCCGTCGGCTTATCCACCGGGCTGCCCCTTCCATCCCAGATGCAGAGAAAGGAAAGCTTTATGCAGTGAAGTGCAGCCGGGGTTAAAGAAGGTGGGTGAAAATCACCGGGCCGCCTGCCACCTGGTCTGAACCGGTAAAAGCTCAGAGTGGTTTTGTCAAAAAGAACCCCTGGTAAGGGGCTTAAGCTGATTCACCGCCATTTTTGCTTATATATTTTTGCGGAAAAATTGTGATTTCGGGTCTCTAGATTAACAGCCTGATGTTAGCTAAACAGATAAGACAATAATGCCCTAAAAAAGAGTGCTACCCGGTGGATAAAAAGAGTTATATGTAATGTCGGGATTATTAAAATATGAGTGCGCTTACTCTTAAAAGGAGGAGAAAAGATGTTTAAGCAAAAAACCGTTATGTTAGCATTGATGGCCATTGCACTGCTTATCCTTTTGGGGGCGGCCGGCTGCGAGGAGGCAGAAGATCCCCTGGAAGACCTGGAAGGCGAAGCAGAGGAAATGGTTGAGGAAAACGGTGAAGAAGAGGATGATGTATTAACTATCGGGGCAGGCCGCGATTTCCATTACGGCCCGGAAGACCGGACCTACCTGCACGGCAGCACCAATGTCTGGGAAGGGTTAGTTTACCTGGATGATGAACTGGAGCCGGAGCCCTGGCTGGCGGAACAGTTCAGCGCTTCAGAAGACGGTAAAACCTGGACTTTCCAGCTCAGGGAAGGAGTGAGATTCCATGACGGCGCCTATTTTGATGCAGAAGCAGCCCGGGCCAATATTATCCGTTTAAGCGAGCACCCGCAGACTGCAGACAGCTATAAGTACATGGAAGAGGTGCGGGCAGCAGATACTTATACGCTTGAAATTGAACTGGACCGCCCCCTGCCTGCTTTCCCCGTCCTGATCAGCTATTTTCCGGGGGCCATGTTCAGCCCGGAAGTGATTGCAGATGAGGGGACAGACCTGGAAGCACCGGTAGGAACAGGGCCCTTTAAGTTTGAAAGTTACGGCGAAGATAAGATCTACCTTGAAGCATACGCGGAATACTGGAAAGGTGAACCGGGTGTTGACAGGGTGATCTTTCATCATATTCCGGATGAGTCAACCCGGGTTTCTGCCCTGCAGGCCGGGGAAGTAGATGCCCTGGCCGATGTAGGAGTGATCCTTCCAGAACAGGTGCCTGAACTGGAAAATATTACGGGTATTGAACTGAAAACCGTACCGGTGCTCACTTCAATCTACATGTTTTTCCAGACTGCAAGCGCTCCGGTTGATGATCCTGACGTCAGAAAAGGGATTTCCAAGCTCCTGGACCGGGAAGAGTTGGTTGATGCCCTGCTGGACGGTTACGGGGAGCCGGGCCGGGCGGTAATTACCCCCCTGGCTGAATACTGGTTGGATGAAGAAGTTTCCCGCTATGAACATGACCCGGAAGGAGCACAAAGCCTGCTGGAAGAGAGCCTCGATGGAGATGAGAAGCTGCAGATCCTGGTCAACTCCAGCTGGGCTGCCCGCTGGCCCATGTCTTCTATAGCGCAGTACCTGCTGACTGAACTGGACAAGCTTGGCATTGAGGCTGAGATTGAAACCATTGAAATGGGCGCCTATAATGAAAAGGTGCAGCAGGGCGATTTCCATATTTCTTTTTGCCCCTGGACCGGACAGGACCCCGATGATTTCTTCAGTTCCTGGATCCTGACCGGGGCCGGTTTCAACCAGAGCAGGGGCGTGGACTTTTCCAGTGCCGAAGAAGATGAATTGATCGAAGCGGCAGTCCAGGAGATGGACCGGGAGAAAAGGCGCGAGCTTTACCTTGAGCTGCAGGACCTGGTGGAAGAAAAAGCACCCCTGGTCCCTGTTTACCATGATCTGACCATTTATGCGACCAGGGATTACGTCAAAGACTTAGAAATGGACTTCAACTTCCGGCCGGACCTGTTCAAGGTTTCCCTGGATTAACGGATGCTGTAAAGGAAGCGGGCAGGAAGTATGATTACTGTATAAGTAAATGATTGGCAGGTTATCTGTGCAGGCCGGATCAAACTATGGAGCCGGCGGGCGTTACTTTAAAAACCGCTGCTGCCGGCTCTTTCAGGCCGGTTAAGAGGCGCAGCCATTCCGGTCCCGGGGTGGAAGCTGTTTGCGTCTGGAAAATAAATAAGCATCCGGTTCGTTTGTACTCGGCAGCGGTAGATTTGCGGGCTTGACAGCTCTGTTTTAGAAAAAGCGCAGTGGCTTGATGGATGGGACTGGAGTATGAAAAGGGTATAAAAATGGCTGGGGCGGCAGGATTCGAACCTGCGCATGCGGGAACCAAAATCCCGTGCCTTACCGCTTGGCCACGCCCCAGCACTGGGGTGAGTGATGGGATTTGAACCCACGACCTCCAGGGCCACAACCTGGCGCTCTAACCTACTGAGCTACACCCACCATATGCTTTTCTTTCAGTTGCGTTGTTAATTTTAGCATGCGCCTGCTGAAAAGTCAACGTTTGCAGCACCAATTAAACTTTCCTTGCTTTAAGGTTTAATCAGGCTGTGATATTTGTTTTAGTTAACCTGTGAAATATAATAATATGCTATACTGGTACATGATTTTGCACTGTATAAACAATAGACGGTCTGGAGGCTGATTCTTTATGCGTATTCTTAGCGGCAGGTTTTTGCTTGGCATACTAATCCTGGTTGTCGGGGTGATCCTGCTTTTAAACAACCTGGTTGAGGGGATTGATATTGACGTCAGGCAGGTTTTACACCTGTGGCCGGTGATACCGCTGGTGCTCGGGGGGAGCTGGCTGTTTGATGCTTTCAAGTCCACTTCTACTGGAGAGCAGCAGAAAGCTTTTTTCCCCTGGGGACAGTTTGTAACCTCCCTCATTGCCATAGCGATCGGGGTAATTTTTCTCGGTCGAAACCTGGACCTGTTTTACGTGGATACCCGCATCTTTTGGAATTTGCTCTGGCCGGTGGTCCTGATTTTGATCGGGATCAGTCTCTTACGCGGTCGGGCTCTCAGTTCAGCAAAAGGCGGCCGGTTTGCTTTTATGGGCGGTTCTGAGGTCGGCGGTTCAGAGCCCTGGAAACTAGAAAGCGGCAGCTATTTTGCTTTCATGGGCGGGATTGAAATGGATTTAAGATCAGCTGAGCTTCCCGAGGGGGAAACCGTCCTTGATTTAACTGCAATTATGGGTGGAATTGATGTAAAAGTGCCCCGGGACCTGGCTGTTATCTTTGACGGCAATGCCGTTTTGGGCGGAGTGACCTTTAAGGATCATGAAGACGGCGGCCTGATTGGCGGCCGGAAAATTGAAAGCAATGTCGAGGAAAATGCCTCTAAAGTCGTGCGCATCCAGGCCCGGGCCATCATGGGCGGCGTGGAAGTTAAAGAAGCTTGAAGTAAAAAAGTCTGCAGCAGTAAAGCAAGCTCTTCAGCACTTAAGACTGCATGCAATATCAAAGGCCGGCAATTATATATTAAATGCCGGCCACCCTGTTTTTTAGGGCAGCGAAAACTTTATCTTTGTCCAGGTGTGGTTTCAGGTGGTGGAGTTGGTCCAGGCAAATCGAGGCGCCGTAATCCATACCCTGGCATCCGGCCAGCAGGACTACATCCTCCGGGGAAGCATTTTCAAGCCCCCGGGCGATGGCACCGGGCAGTTCTTCATATATTTCCACATCTATCCCTGCGTTTTCCATTACTTCTTCAAAAACCAGCCTTTCTTCTTCGCTGACCACATCTTTTTCATCGACGTGGGAAACACTGGTGGTGGCTATTACCTTATCCAATTCAAGCCTGGGAGCCCATTTGGCAATGGCTTCGGCGTTTTCCCGGTTGACGGTTACGCCCCGCCCGCCCCTGATCGCATAAACCAGGTGCAGGTTTTTGTAGTCCATCATCTGCAGGGTTTCTAAGGTGACGTTGATGTTGCCGTAATTGGCAAAATGATCGTCGATTACCTTGATGTCATCTTCAAAAATAAGCTCAAATCTTCTTTCCACACCGCGAAATTCTTTTAACGCCTCCTGGATCACCCGGACCGGAATGCCCCGGAGCAGAGCGGCAAGGATTGCCGCCATGGCATTGTAGACGCTGTGCAGGCCAAGCACAGACAGCTCTACCTGGAAGGAGCCTGGATATCCGGCAAATATATCGGCCGGTTCTTTTTTCAGTATTTCAATCTTAAACCGGGCTCTTCCGGTACTCAAGTCGAGGTTGGTTACCAGGCAGTCTGCTTCCCTGTTTTTAAGTCCGTAGGTAAAGACCCGGGCAGCGGTTTCATTCTTTAGCGTGGAGCTGTAGGGGCAGTCCAGGTTTAAAACAGCCCAGCTGCCTTTTTTGGCATGGCGGATTAGACCGGCCTTGGCATTGAAATAGGCCTCAAAGGAGCCGTGCAGGTCGATGTGTTCGCGGCTAATGTTGTTCAAGACCACGGTATCGTAATCAATATTTCCTACTCTTTTCAGCTCCAGCCCGGAAGATGAAACTTCCATGACGGCATGGGAAACCTTATTTTCCACCATCTGGCTGAAGATACGGTGCAGGTCCAGGGATTCGGGCGTAGTCAGGTCGGCAGGCCGCACTATATGGCCGGTTTTTACAATGACCGTCCCGATCAGGCCGGTATTCAGACCCTGCTTTTCCAGGATGGAGTTGAGCATGTAGGTGGTGGTGGTTTTGCCGTTGGTTGCCGTGACCCCGGTCACATGTATTTTTGAAGAAGGGTGATCGTAAAAAGTGTCGGCCAGGGCAGCCAGGGCGGCGCGGCTGTCGGCCACACGGTACTGGGGTATGTCCAGGTCTTTTCGGATATATTCTACGACGGCTGCTGCGGCTCCTTTTTCGAGGGCCTGCTCAAGGTAGAGGTGGCCGTCTGTTTTGTAACCCTTAAGGCAGACAAAGAGGGAGCCTTCTTCTACCTGGCCCGAGTGGTAAGCCAGGTCCCGGATGTCCAGATCGAGCTCCGGGTTACCTTCTAAAAACGTTATGCTGTTTAACAATTCTTTAAGCTTCAACTTTGTTCCCCCGCTGTAGTTGTCAGTATTATTGTAACTCTCAGGTACAGCCGCTAAGCCACGGGGTCAGATCCATCGTCTTTACTTTGGCCTAAACCGTGCTTTGAAAGGTTCAAACCGTCCCCATGGCGCTGCTGTTCATTCAACAGGTCGATAGTCTGAGTAATTACTTTGTTTTGATCTAATTCGGCAGTGAAAAAAAAACTCCTCTATAAAACAAAACCCGCCTATGAGCGGGTTTTGTCTAAATGCAGTTATGTTGTTTTATCAGGAGATCTCGATTGATTCAGTAGGGCATTCCTCGGCTGCTTCGCGGACGCTTTCCTCGTGTTCTGCAGGCACTGGATTTACCTTTACTTCTGCTATTTCATCACCTAATTCAAAAACATCGGGACAGATATCCTCACAAATTCCGCATGCGCTGCAATCGTCGTTTACTTTGACTTCCATGCTGATGCCTCCTTATCATTAATAGGGTTTTTCCATAAGTCTTATTCGCTAATTAATCCATTTTCCCTTTTTTTATAGCATATTTTTTATTAAATTGCATTCCCGGTAAGCGGTCTATAATTATAACTGTCAAACCTGCTTAGCCCGAAATGATTATGCTTGATATCAGGTTATAGCTTATAGTTACGGTTTAGTCAACCCTGAAACTAAAAGAGAGTTCTACCTCAATTTACGTGCCATCTTTGTTCCCATAAAAAGGGTTTATATTATGGTTACTCACCGCGAAAAATGTGGATAATGCGATCTTGAAACGGTTATATCGGCATAAATCTGTGGATAACTTTGTGGATACTGTTAACAGAACGGGCATTTGCCTTTTAAAAAGGTTGATTTGATGGCCTTTTAAGATCGAAAATCTTTTATTAGTTAACATAATGTTATTTGCATAACTAGTTAACCTTACTATTAAACTGTGAAAAAAAGAACCCTGGCTTTTATTATTTGCACATTTTTAACTTGTCAATAACAAGCAGTTGTGTTATTAATATTATTAATAACTAAACGGGGGTGTTCCGGTGAGCCTTTATAGAGTGGTGTTAATTGCCGTAACTGCTTTAAGTTTGCTGTTGTTAATTGGGTGTAATACCGGTGGAGGCTGATAGGGTTTTATGATAAGAGCCGGTCGGCTCTAAAATAACTGGCAATAAAGAATAAGCATCCGCTGTATGCCTTTGATCTTAACAGGGCATAACAGGGATGCTTTTTTCAGTTTCAGGAACTGTTTCCAGGTTATAGGGTTTGCAGGGTTTCACCGAAATCTGTCAGCTGTACCAGGCTGTCACTGCCGACTGTAAATGTATCTTCAATGCCTACGGTGCCTTCACCGGGAAAAATGAACTTTGGTTCCAGGGCAAAAACCATGCCCTTTTCAAGGGGAACATCATAGCCGGGAGCGATGATCGGCAGTTCGTCCAGTTCCAGGCCCACCCCGTGACCCACGAAATTGACCTTTTCCACGTAGCCCATGAAATGGTTGGCCAAACCGGCTTCATTAGCCATCTCTGCAGCTTTTTCATAAAGTTCGCTGCACTTAACTCCCGGTTTACCATGTCTTGCCAGGGCTTTTTTTATCCGGACCGCCTGTCGGTGGGCTTCCTGGAGGTGCAGGGGCGGTTCCCCCAGGCAAAAGATCCTGGTTTGATCAACCATGTAACCCCTGAGGACGCTGACAAAATCGATCAAGATTGGCTCATTTTCCCTGATCACGTGCGCTCCGGCGCCCTGGGGAAAAGAAGGATTGAGACCGGAGCCCCCGGTAGGGCCGTCAAAAAAGGAGATGGTGGCGGCATTTTCACCGGTAAGAACGTGGCCATAATACAGCTCCTGGTTAAAACCTCGCATCCGCACTGCGCCCTGGTGCCCCAGGGTGCGGGCATGGAATTCAAGGTGCCCGGCCAGTTCTACTTCAGCCATTCCTGCTTTGATTATATCCCTGGCATGTAGAAAAACAGATTTACTGATTCTGGCTGCTTCCTTCATCTGTCCAATTTCATATTCTGATTTGACTGCCCTGATCTTACGTATGCTGCTGGATATATCAACCAGGTGATTATTCTTGAATTTTTCCTGGTAGCGAAGATAAAGGTTTGCCGGCAGGACGTCAAGTTCAAGCCCGATAGGATAGCCGGGAGGGGTGTTTTTTTCGACCAGGTCGATCAGGGGTTCCCAGCCGGGGAAAGGGATGATATTATCAATAGCGCTTTCCTGCTGGGCTCTGGCTACTGACTTTTTTATTAAGAGGGTCGGTTCACCTTCAACTGGAACAAAGAGGAGCCCATTCTGCCCGGTGCCGCTGAAATAAAAAAGATCTGCACGCTGGATTAATAAAGTTGCCTTGACTTTTTTTTCACGCATGGCTGCCTGCAGATTTTTGATCCGGTTATTTATTTCTTTAAGCGGTATCATGGTCTAACTGGTCCTCCTTAAATATGATTGATCATTGATAAGTGATCCACTTGACGCTAAGCGGTTAGTAAAAGCTTAATAATAAATGAGTTTGCTTCATTTCCAGGCTGGTCGATTGGGCTGCCTTACAGGTAGGCTACAAGTAGGTTGGAATTAAAATGTGCCGGATCCGGTTGTTCGGGCAGGTTAACCCGTTGCAACTACTTAGATATAGCCTGCTGAGTCATAGGGTACAGTTACTCCAGCTTCCCTTCGACTGTAAAGCTATGCTTTAATGGACGTTTGATCCGTCCCCATACGGTCCCTTGTTAACATGAACAGCGGGATAGGTTAATAAAATAGGGACACTGTGCTTTAATCATAACATAAAAAACTGTTATGATTAAGCGCAGTGTCCCAGCTTGAAGTGGTTATAAGTGATGAATTTCTGTTCTTTCTTCTATTTCACTGCCAGTTAAACCCGTTCGAACAGCCCGGCTGCGCCCATGCCACCACCGATACACATGGATACGACGCCGTAACGGGAATCGCGTCTTCCCATTTCATGGAGCAGGGTGGCGGTCAGTTTGGCCCCGGTGCAGCCCAGGGGGTGGCCGAGGGCGATAGCCCCGCCGTTGACATTGACAATATCTTCGTTGAGGCCCAGTTCACGGATACAGTATAGGGCCTGGGAGGCGAAGGCTTCGTTTAATTCGAACAGGTCAATGTCTTCGATTTTCATCCCGGTTTGTTCCATCAATTTCGGGATAGCCACGGCCGGTCCGATCCCCATTATTTCAGGCGGACAACCGGCAACGCTGAAACCCCTAAAAATGGCAATGGGCTTTAATCCCAGGGCTTTGGCTTTGTCTGCTGACATAACCACGGCTGCGGCTGCTCCGTCGCTGGTTTGCGATGAGTTCCCGGCGGTGACGGTGCCGCTGGTATGGAAAGCCGGCCGCAGCTTGGATAGGGTTTCCGGGGTAGTGTCCGGGCGGACTCCTTCGTCTACTTCAAAGGTCTTTTCTTTTTCTACGATCTTGTTGTCGGGTCCGACTTCCCGTTCTACGATATTGAGCGGGACAATTTCGTCTTTAAAGCGTCCTTCATTGATGGCTGCTGCCGCTCTCTGGTGGCTTTTTGCCCCGAACTGGTCCTGGTCTTCCCGGGAAATGTTATACCGCTGGGCGACAAACTCGGCGGTAATGCCCATGGGGGTATAGGTTTCTATGTGTTCTTCGGCTAAGCGGGGGCTTGGTGCCAGTTTATTGCCGCCCATGGGGACCATACTCATGCTCTCTACGCCGCCTGCCACGATAACGTCGGCAAAGCCGCACATGATCCTTTCGGCAGCCATAGCGATTGACTGCAGGCCGGAGGAGCAGAAGCGGTTTACAGTTTGTCCCGGTACGGAGTCGGGTAACCCGGCCTGGAGGGCTACAATGCGGCCAATATTCATCCCCTGCTCCGCCTCCGGGAAGGAACAGCCCAGAATTACGTCTTCTATATCAGATTTTTCCAGGCCTTTGGCCCGGTTTATGGCTTCAGTTACAGCCGTGGTGCCCATATGTTCAGGCCTGGTATTGCGCAGAGTGCCGCGCGGCGCCCTGCCGATAGCCGTCCTGACAGTGGAAACGATGACAGCTTCTTTCATCTTTACTTACCTCCTTTTTAATTCCGTAAAGGCTTGCCTGTGCTCAGGAAGTGGTTAATCCGTTCCTGGGTTTTTTCCTCGCCGAGGAGGCGCAGGAAGGCTTCTCTTTCGAGATCGAGCAGGTACTGCTCACTGACAAGCGAATTCGGTTTTATATTTCCTCCGCAGAGAACAAAGGCAATCTCATTGGCGATCTTTTGTTCATGCTCGGTAATGTAGCCGCCCCAGAGCATGTTCTGAACTCCAACCTTGAAAGTGGCCACTCCGTACTCCCCGAGCACCGTTATTTGTTTGCGTTCGGGAGGCTCGTAGCCTTCAATATGCATGGCCAGGGCGGTGTTCTTGGCATCATGGAGGAGGTGGTCCTGGTTAACTGTTATTTTGTCCGCCTGCCGCATGAAACCGAGTTCCCTGGCATGGGCGGCGCTGGTGGCCACTGTAGCCATGGCGATCGCTTCAAAGGCTTTCTGGACATAAGGGAGGCGGTCAACCTTGATCCCTTCCTTTAACCCTTCAGTGAAGCGGATCAAGTATTCTTTGTTTCCGCCGCCGCCGGGGAGCAGTCCCATACCGACCTCTACCAGTCCCATATAGGTTTCTGCTGCTGCGTGCATGCGGTCGCCGTGCAGGGCTACTTCCAGGCCGCCGCCGAGGGTCATCTGGTGCGGCGCGGTGACTACGGGGATCGAGGCGTACTTCAAGGCCATCAGGCCATCCTGGAGCCTTTTGGCGGTCTGGTCAATCATGTCCCAGTCGCCGGACTGGGCCGCCATCAGCATCAGGGCAACATTGGCGCCGACACAGAAGTTGGTTTCCTGGTTACCGACCACCAAACCGACATAATTTTTCTCGGCTTCTTCCACGGCTTCGTGGATGAATTCCCAGAACTGCGGGGAAAGGGCCTGGCGCGGGCTGTGCTGTTCCAGGCAGCAGATCCCGTCGCCCAGGTCGACCAGGCTGCCGTCGTCATTGCCCTTGATCAGCTTGTTTTGCTTTTTCAGGGCGGGCAGGCTGATTACCTCGGGGCTAATCGGTACCGGCTTGTAGTCCTTTGCTGCAAAGTCATAGAAGTAAAAGAACCCGTCTTCATCCTGCTTGTAGAAGCTTTCAAAGCCTTTAGCGAGCATTTCTTCCACGTTATCCGGGATGGTTTCGCCTTCATTTTTCATTCTTTCCACGCTATCTTTGACCCCGATGGTATCCCAGGTCTCAAAGGGGCCGAGCTTCCAGTTAAAGCCCCAGCGCATGGCCCGGTCGACATTAACGATGTCGTCGGCTATTTCGGGTATCAGCCTGGCGGTATAGATAAGGAGCTTTTTGGTCAGCTCCCAGGCAAATTTACCGGCCTGGTCATCTGATTCGACCAGCATTTTATAACCTTCTGTCAGTCCGGCCTGCTTGGTCTTGGAGAGGATGTCAAAGCGCGGTTTTTCCTTGGGCCTGTATTCAAACTTGTCATAGTCAAGGGCGTAAATTTCCGAGCCGCCCTCTCCCTTAACCTTCTTGTAGAAGCCCTGCTTACTCTTTTCGCCGAGCATCTTGTTGTCGACCATCTTTTGCAGCAGGTCGGGCACTTGAAAGATTTCTTTTTCTTCCGGATCATCCGATTTGTTGTAGACCGTATTGGCAACATGGTAGAAGGTGTCGATGCCGACCATGTCGAGGGTCCGGAAAGAGGCGCTCTTGGGATGGCCCATCGGCGGGCCGGTGATGGTGTCGACTGCCTCGATGCTCATGTTTTCATCCTGCATCAGCTTGATCGTGTACATCATGGCGTAGGTGCCGATGCGGTTGGCAATGAAGTTTGGGGTATCTTTAGCGTAGACAACCCCTTTACCGAGAACTCGCTCGCAGAACCGGTGCATGTAATCAAGGACTTCTTTTGAAGTGCCTTCGCAGGGTATAATTTCCAGGAGTTTCATGTACCGGGGAGGGTTGAAAAAGTGGGTACCCAGGAAATGCTTGCGGAATTCCGGTGAGTTTTCTGTAACCATCTCGTTAATGGAGAGGCCGGAAGTATTTGAGGAGATGATTGTCCCTTCGGTCCAGTTATCCTCGACCTGCTTGAACATCCTTTTTTTGATGTCCATGTTTTCGACGATAACTTCGATCACCCAGTCTACGTCTTTAAGCTTGTCAATGTCGTCTTCAAAGTTGCCGGTCGAGATCCGGTCAATGTAGGATTTACGGTACAGGGGATTCAGTTTTTGTTTGAGCAGTTCGTTTTTTCCATTGTTAGCCAAACGGTTCCGGACCTCAGGGCTTTCAAGGGTCAGCCCCTTTTTTTCTTCTTCCGGGGTTAACTCACGGGGGACAATGTCGAGCAGTAAAACCGGTATGCCCACATTGGCCAGGTGAGCGGCGATTGTGGCGCCCATCACTCCGGCGCCGAGAACAGCAGCCTTTTTAATCTCTTTCAAGGCCATCTAAATACCTCCTTCATCATGTTTAATTAAAACCATGCGTTTCGAACCAAAAAGTTGATTGAAAAATCATTGCAGCCCTCTTATAAGCAGGTCAAATACAGGTTCTTTGAGATCGGCAAGTTGATATGGTTTGCTCGACATGACCCAGCAGGTAACGACTTCGTCGATGGCGCCGAAGACCACCTTGCGGGCGGTCCTGGTGTTGAGTTCCTGCCTGTACAAAGCCTGCTTTTTGCCTTCTTCAATCACCTCCTCGATTAATTGGAAGTAGCTTAAAAGTGGTTTGGATATACCTTCATTGATTTTTTGATCAATCTGTCTCAGTTCAATCTGGGTTACCCTGGCCTGCTCCGGCCTGCTGCCGAGGGTCCTTAAATGGTAGTCGATGATTGTTTCCAGCTTTTCGTTGGCATTCCGGCAGCGGGAAAGCTCGGTTCTCAGTTCTTCAACAAAGCGGTTCATCAGGTTTTGAAATAGGGAAATCAAGATATCTTCCTTGTTGCTAAAATAAATGTAGACAGTTCCGTCTGCTACGCCGGCTTCACCGGCGA
This sequence comes from Syntrophomonadaceae bacterium, assembly GCA_003550645.1. Lineage (GTDB taxonomy): Bacteria > Bacillota > Dethiobacteria > DTU022 > DTU022 > B1SED10-74M. The sequence continues at coordinate 13,361 of PUKV01000169.1, forward strand.
TATCAGAAACCCGGGTACGGTGGTAACCGGAGCGGGAAAATGTTTTTATTGCCGCATCAAGAATGACCTGGTGTTTTTCGCCGCTTCGCCTGGCCATAAAACCTCCGCGTAGAGCCCCGGGCTAAGGATTAATGAATGAAGACTCATTCGGTTTTTATTGTACAATATTTTAAGATAATAATCAAGTTTTATCGCGATTATTTCATAATTATAAGGATCGATATATGCTTCACCAGATAATCTGTTTATTCCGGGAACAGCACTTATAACATTTCCACCAGGGAGATGGTAATTGAGGGGAATATTTGGTTGTATTGGTTGTCACTAGTTTTTTTCTATGATAATATAATAGTTGCTTTCAACGCCTGAATAGAAGGCGTTTTTAATTGTTACAAGTCATGTCACATTGTTAAAATGTGTTAAGATAAATATCAATGCATAATTATGTTTGGAGGAACTGGAAAGTAAGGAGAGGAGCAGAATATGTTAAAAAACCAGGAAAAAATAGAAGATAATAAGATTCAATTAGAAGTAGAGGTAGCCGCGCCGGATGTCGATACGGCCCTGGCCAATGCTTACCGCAAAGTAGTGAAAAAGGTAAACCTGCCCGGTTTCCGCAAGGGTAAGGTTCCGCGCAAGGTCCTGGAGTCGCATTTTGGGCCGGAAATCCTGCATGAAGATGCCCTGGAAGAACTGGTACCACCGGCCTACGAACAGGCCCTTGAAGAAGCCGGAATCGATCCCATTAACCAGCCTGAATTTGAACTGGTCCAGGTAGAAGAGGGCAAACCGCTTTTGTTTAATGCCGTGGTCGAGGTCCTGCCCGAGGTTGAACTGGGTGAAGATGAGGGCCTTGAAGTTGAGCAGGAGGAGGTAGAGGTTGATGATTTGCAGGTAGATCACCATCTCTACATGCTGCGGGAGCAGAATGCCCGCCTGGTGCCCCGGGAAGAAGAGCCGGCCAAAGATGGTGACCTTGTAACTATAGATTTTAAAGGTTTTGTCGACGGGGAACCCTTTGAAGGCGGTGAAGCGGAGGACTATTCGTTAGAGCTGGGCTCACATTCCTTTGTGCCCGGTTTCGAAGAACAGCTGGTTGGAGTAAAGCCCGGTGAAGAAAAAGAAGTCGTCGTTAAATTCCCCGAAGATTACCGTAATGAAGATCTGGCCGGGAAAGAAGCCACCTTCCAGGTTAAGATGAAGCAGATTAAAGAAAAACAGCTTCCTGATCTTGATGACGATTTTGTAAAAGAGGTCAGTGAATTCGAAACCCTTGATGAAATGAAAACCGATTTAAAGGAAAAAATGCTTAAGAATGCTGAAGAACAGTCGAAAACAAAACTTGAGGAGTCCCTGATCGAAAAGATTACCGATGCTTCGGAGGTTAAGTTGCCGGAAGTCCTGGTTGAGCGCCAGATTGACCGGATGATGAGCGACATGGAAAACTACCTCCGCCAGCAGGGTTTGGGGCTGGATCAGTTCCTTGAACTTTCCGGCAAGACCAGGGAAGAACTCCGCGAACAGAATCGCCCGGAGGCGGAAAAACGGACCAAGGCCAACCTGGTGCTGGATGCTATCGCCAAAAAAGAAGGATTTACGGTTGATGATAGCGAACTGGATAATAAGATAGCTGAAATAGCTGAAGCCTACAACGATCAACCGGAACGGATCAAGGATATTATTGATAAGCAGGGCCGACTGCCTTCTATCCGTGAAGAAATACGCATCCGTAAAGCGATTGATTTGCTTGTGGAAAAGGCCAGCATAACCATGGTTAAGCCTGAGCATAAAAAGGCCGGAACGGTTGAAGAAGAACAGAAAGAAGGGCAAAAGGAAGAGCAAAAAGAAGAAACCGGCCCCAATAAAGCAGACAACGAAGCCGTTAAAGATGAAACAACCGAAGGGGAAAAGAATATAGAGAACGAAGATCGCTAAAAATATGTTACTATATATAAGTAGAACTAAATAAAGAAAGAACAGGAGGACTTTGCTAATGAGTGTACTGGTGCCGATGGTTGTTGAGCAGACCAGCCGCGGGGAACGAGCTTATGACATTTACTCGCGCCTGCTCAAGGACCGGATAATTTTTTTAGGCAGCGCTATAGATGATAATGTGGCCAACCTGGTTGTAGCCCAGATGTTGTTCCTTGAATCCGAAGATCCCAAAAAAGATATCAGCCTCTACATCAACTCTCCCGGCGGTTCGGTTTATGCCGGAATGGCTATATATGATACAATGCTGTACGTAAAGCCGAATATCTCAACTATTTGCGTGGGCCTGGCGGCCAGCTTTGGAGCGGTGCTGCTGGCGGCGGGAGAAAAAGGGAAGCGGTTTGCTCTTCCCCATTCCAGGATCATGCTGCACCAGCCCGCCGGCGGGGCCCAGGGTCAGGCTGTCGATATAGATATCCATGCCCGGGAAATTCTCAAGGTAAGAGAGACCTTAAACGAGATCCTCTCTCATCATACCGGGCAGCCGGTGGATACGATCGCCAAAGATACCGATCGTGACTTTTTCATGTCGGCCGAGGATTCCCAGACTTACGGGATCATCGACGATATACTAACAAACAGGACGTAAAGCAAGTTGACTCTAAAATGGAGATGAGGTGATTTCTCCAAATGTTTAAGTTTAATGAAGAAAAAGGACAGCTTAAATGCTCATTTTGCGGGAAGACGCAGGAACAGGTGCGCAAACTTGTGGCCGGTCCGGGTGTTTACATTTGCGATGAGTGTATCGAGTTGTGCAATGAGATTATAGAAGAGGAAATCGGCGAGGAAAGCGACCTGGGGTTCGTAGAACTGCCCAAGCCGCAGGATATCAACGAGGTGCTCGATCAATATGTGATCGGCCAAGAAGGGGCCAAGAAAAGCCTCTCCGTGGCCGTCTATAATCACTACAAGCGGGGAAACGCCGGCCAGAAAGTGGAGGATGTAGAACTCCAGAAGAGTAACATTGTTTTAATCGGCCCGACCGGGGTCGGTAAAACCCTTTTAGCCCAGACGCTGGCCCGGATCTTGAATGTGCCTTTTGCCATCGCCGATGCTACTTCGCTTACAGAAGCAGGCTATGTCGGTGAGGATGTAGAGAATATTCTCCTCAAGCTCATCCAGGCCGCAGATTACGACCTGGAAAAAGCGGAAAAGGGCATCATCTATATCGATGAGATCGATAAGGTGGCCCGCAAGACTGACAACCCCTCCATTACCCGCGATGTTTCCGGGGAAGGTGTCCAGCAGGCCCTGCTGAAGATCCTGGAAGGAACTGTTGCCAGCGTGCCGCCCCAGGGCGGACGCAAGCATCCCCACCAGGAATTCATGCAGATCGACACCACCGATATCCTCTTTATTTGCGGCGGGGCTTTTGACGGCCTGGAAAAAATTATCCAGAACCGGGTCGGTAACAAGGGCATCGGTTTTGGAGCCGAGGTAATGACGCCGGATGATAAAAACCTGGGGGCAATTCTAAAGCAGATCCTGCCGCAGGACCTGCTCAAGTACGGTCTTATTCCCGAGTTTGTGGGCAGGATCCCGGTTATTGCCACCCTGGATCCGCTTGATGTGGATGCTTTCGTGCGCATCCTCACAGAACCGCGCAATGCCCTGGTTAAGCAGTACGAGAAGATCTTCGAGCTCGACGGTATTACCCTCGAGTTCAAGGAAAACAGCCTCAGGGCCATCGCCGAAGAAGCGATGAACAGGAATACCGGCGCCAGGGGGCTGCGGGCCATCCTGGAAGAAACCCTGCTTAACGTAATGTATGAACTTCCATCAAGGGATGATATTGAGCGCTGTATCATAACCAGGGAGGTCGTCCTTAACGGGGATACACCGATCCTGGTGACCAGGGATAAACGCAAGAAGAAGGAAGAGTCGGCCTGATCCTGGGCCGGCTGCCAGGGTTATGCCCGGAACAGGCTAAAATCCGGGCTAATAAAAGGAAAATATAAAGCGGGAAGCGAATAGTTAACAGGACGAAGGCTTCTCGCTTTAACTTTTATTATAGAAGGTGGTTTTAACTATGCCAAAAGAAGAAAAACTGCCGGTCTTGCCTTTACGGGGTGTGCTGGTTTTTCCCAGTATGGTATTGCACCTGGATGTTGGAAGGGAAAGATCTGTATCGGCCCTGGAAAGATCGATGATCAATGATAACCGGATTATTTTGATCACCCAGAAAGAGGCGAAGGTTTCGGAACCCTCTGAAGAGGACCTGCATGAGGTAGGGACCCTGGCTACGGTAAAGCAGATGATTAAACTGCCCGGCGGCACCATCCGGGTCCTGGTCGAAGGTTTGAACAGGGCCAGGATCACAAAAATTTTCACCGAGGAATTGTTTTTTGAAGCGGAAGCTGAGATTGTTGAAGATGATTGGGAGAAAAGCCAGGAAATAGAGGCCCTGATGAGAAGTGTGCTCAACCAGTTTGAGCAGTACATCAAAATCAACCGCAAGGTTCCGCCGGAAACCCTTTCTACAGTTTCCGACATAGAAGAGCCGGGCCGGTTTGCCGATGTTATTGCTTCCCACCTGAGCATGAAAATTGAGCAAAAACAGGAGCTGCTGGAAGCGATAGGTATTCAAGAACGCCTGGAAAAATTAAATGAAATATTGAGAAGTGAAATCGAGATCCAGGAGATAGAACAGAAAATTAATTTAAGGGTCCGCAAGCAGATGGAAGAGACCCAGAAAGAATACTACCTGCGGGAGCAAATGAAAGCGATCCAGAAGGAGCTGGGAGAAAAAGACGAGAGGGCGGCTGAAGCAGAAGAGTACAGGAACAAGATTGCCGAAGCCACCCTGCCTGAGGAAGTTGAAGAGAAAGCGCTAAAAGAAGTTGACCGTCTGGAAAAAATGCCTCCTGCTGCAGCCGAGGCTATTGTAATCAGGACCTACCTGGATTGGCTTTTAGAGTTGCCCTGGCAGGAAGAAACTGATGACCGGTTGGATCTCGATGCAGCCGAGCAGATCCTGGATGAAGATCATTACGGCTTAAAGAATGTCAAGGAAAGAATTATCGAATACCTGGCTGTGCGCCAGCTGGCTGAAAAGCTAAAAGGGCCAATTCTCTGCCTGGTCGGCCCTCCCGGGGTGGGCAAAACATCCCTGGCTAAATCTGTAGCCAGGGCCCTTGAGCGTAACTTTGTCCGGATTTCCCTGGGCGGCGTGCGCGATGAGGCTGAAATAAGGGGCCACCGCCGCACCTACATCGGGGCTTTACCGGGCCGGATTATCCAGGGCATGAGGGAGGCTAAGTCAAAGAACCCCGTTTTCTTGATGGATGAAATTGATAAGATGTCCACGGATTTTAGAGGAGATCCTTCTTCGGCCCTGCTGGAGGTGCTCGATCCCGAACAGAACAGTGTGTTCAGCGACCATTATATCGAGATGCCTTTCGACCTGTCCCAGGTAATGTTTATAACTACCGGCAACACTTCTTTTAATATTCCCCGTCCTCTTCTTGACCGGATGGAGCTGATCCACATCCCCGGTTACACCGAAGAGGACAAGGTGGAAATAGCCCGCCAGTACCTGATTCCAAAACAGCTGAAGGAAAACGGGCTAACAGGTGAGAACCTCCGGATCTCTGAAGGTGCTATCCGGCGGATTATCCGGGAATACACCCGGGAAGCCGGAGTGCGGAACCTGGAACGGAACATATCTGCCATCTGCCGCAAGGTGGCCCGGGAAGTAGTCAAGGACCACAAGAAAAAGGTCCGGTTGACCAATAATAACCTGCAGAAATACCTGGGCATACCCCGTTATCGCTATGGCGTGGCAGAGAAAAAGGATGAAGTTGGAGTGGCTACGGGATTGGCCTGGACAGAGAGTGGAGGCGATCTGCTTTCAATTGAAGTTTCCCTGATGAAGGGTAAGGGTAAAATGACCCTGACCGGGCAGCTGGGTGAAATTATGCAGGAATCGGCCAAGGCGGCGATGAGCTATATCCGCTCCCGGGCTGATGCGCTTGGATTGGAAGAAAACTTTTATGAAGAAATGGATATCCACATCCATGTGCCCGAAGGGGCTATTCCCAAGGACGGGCCTTCTGCGGGGATTGCTATGGCTACCGCCCTGGCATCGGCTTTTACCCGGATTCCGGTCAGGAATGATGTTACCATGACCGGGGAAATCACCCTGCGGGGAAGGGCCCTGCCGGTTGGTGGTGTGAAGGAGAAAATGCTGGCTGCACACCGGGCTGGAATTAAGTATATGCTTATGCCTGCAGAGAACCGCCGGGATTTAACCGATGTGCCTGCAAATGTTAAACGTAAAGTTGAAGTCAAGATGGTTGAGCATATGGACGAGGTGCTGGAAATGGCCCTGGCCGAAACGCTTGAAGGCATCAAAAGTAAACTTCCGGATAAAAGGCTCAGCAAAGAAGAGCTGGAACTGCCCGAAGAAAACCGGGATTCTTCGATCCGCCACTAAAAATAAAAGGTGAAACAGTGAAAATAAAGCAGGCAGAATTGAAAGCCGCAGCCTACGGCTTAGAGCAATTTCCGGGCTGGGAAGTTCCTGAAATTTCCTTTTTGGGCCGTTCTAATGTCGGTAAATCATCTTTGATCAATAAGCTGATTGGACGTAAGAACCTGGCCCGGACCAGTTCGACTCCGGGTAAAACCCGGGGCCTTTATTTTTACCTGCTCAACGGAAAAATATGCTTTGTGGATCTGCCCGGTTACGGTTATGCCAAAGTATCCAAAAAAGAACGCCAGCGCTGGGCGCCAATCATCGAAGAATACCTGGAAACCAGGAGCAACCTTTATGGATGCATACACCTGATCGACAGCCGCCATGAACCGACACAAGACGATATGTTGATGGCAGAGTGGCTGCGGGTACACAGTATTGCCCGGGTTACCGTGGGCACAAAAGCTGACAAGCTTTCCCGGGGTGCTCTTGCCCGGCAAATCCAGGTGATCAGGGCCCGGCTGGGTTTGTTCGAAGAAGAACTGCTGGTCCCCTTTTCCGCTCGCACCGGAAGCGGCCGGGATCAGCTTTGGAAAGCGATTGGCGGCCTTCTGCCGCACTGATTTTTGCGAAATGGAGGAATTAACAATGCCAGTAGCAGGAATAGATATAGGATCACTTACAGCTGAAGTGGTGGTCTTTGATAAGGGAAAGGTAGTTAATTCAGTAATTCTGCCCACGGGTGCCAACAGCAGGGGTGCCGCCGAAAAAGCGATGGAAAAAGCCCTTCATGAATCCGGACTGGAAAGGTCAGACCTGGAATTTGTCGTGGCTACGGGCTACGGGCGGGTCAGCATTGACTTTGCCAGCAAACGGATTACGGAGATAACCTGCCACGGCCGGGGAGCATATTTTCTCGATCCCTCTGTTAGAACAGTTATCGATATCGGGGGGCAGGACAGCAAAGTGATCCTAATGAGCGATAATGGCCGGGTTTTAGATTTTGCCATGAACGACAAATGCGCCGCCGGGACCGGGAGGTTTCTTGAGGTCATGGCCCAGGCCCTGGAGGTGGAGCTGGAAAACCTGGCCGGGTTGAGCAACCAGGCCAAAGAAACAGTATCGATCAGCAGTATGTGTACGGTATTTGCCGAATCGGAAGTAGTTTCCTTGATTGCCCGGGGCCTGCCGCGTGAAGATATTGCCCGGGGCCTGCATCAAGCTATAGCCGATCGCACCGCCGGGCTGGTGCGCCGGGTCGGGCTGGAGGAGAAAGTGATGATTACCGGCGGAGTGGCTAAAAACGCTGCCGTGGTTAAAGCCCTCAACGAGAAGCTGAACCTAAATTTGCTTGTTCCCGAAGAACCGCAGATAGTAGGGGCCCTTGGTGCGGCCCTGCTGGCCCAGGATGAACTGGCCCAGAAAAAATGATTCTGTTGATATCTTGAAATTACAATCTACAAAAGAAGCTCGAGCAATAGACAGTGCTGATCGGGTCTTTTACCTGAAATCTTTATACAGCTAAGGTATGCCCAAGCCCGTTACGTTCGAGTGTTTTTTTGAGCTGCAGTCCCAACCATGCCGCCAGTAAAACCTTAAGCAGGTCAAGAGGAATGAAAGGCAGAACTCCCACAATTATGGCCTGGTAAGCACTGTAACCCATGATCAGGCTTAGCTGCAGGGCTCCGCAGAAATAGATTACAGCCAGTGCTGCCACCATGGCTGCTGTACTATTTATAATTGTGGAAGGCCCTTTTTTTTCGGTAACCAGGCCGATAATGTAAACCGCCGGCAAGAAGCCCCACAGGTAACCGCCGCCGGGTCCGGTCAGGATATGCATCCCTCCTCGAGCCAGGGAAAAAACCGGCGCCCCGGCAGCTCCCAGCAGGAGATAGGCGGTAATTGACAGAAAGGCGGCTCTTTTTCCAAGCATGCTGCCGGCCAAAAAAATTCCCAGCACCTGGCCGGTGAAGGGGACCGGGCTGAAAGGTACCGGGATGGCAAACTGGGCCAGGACAGCAATCAGGGCGGTAAAGAGGGCGCTCATAGTCAGCTTTCTCAGGCTAACAGGCTTACTAGTGGTTTTTTGGTTAGCTAAGTTCGCCATAATAGATCCTGTGCATTGCCCCCTTTTTATCCATAAGAAGAAGTGAACCATCATTATCCAGGTCGGAAGCCAGCCCCTCCAGGGAGCCCCCCGCCCATGTTACCTTTACTTCCTGCCCGAGGAAAGAATGGTAGGCCAGGAGTCTGTCCCGGAAAGGGGCAAACCCTTCCTTCATGAATAAGGCGTAAGCCCTGCAGAGATCTTCCCACAGCAACAAGAAAAGCGCAGTGCGGTCATACACCTGGTTGCTTGCAGCCAAAAGAGATGTGGACCGCTGTTTAAGTTCAGCGGGAAATTCAGCTGCATGCTTGTTGACATTTAAACCAACTCCGATGACAAGGTACTCAATCCGGTCCGGTTCCCCCTTGATTTCGCTCAAGATACCCCCGAATTTATTTCCCTTGATCAGCAGGTCATTCGGCCATTTGATTTTTACTGGCAGCCCGTGTCCGCTGTGCAAGCTGTTAGCCAGGGTCGCTGCTGTTACCAGGGTAACCGGTGCGGCGGCAGCCGGGGAGATCTTTTCCGGGCGCAGGACTATTGAAAACCACAACCCGCTGTGCGCCGGGGAAAACCAGCTGCGGCCCAGGCGGCCGCGACCTTTTAACTGTTCTTCGGCTATGACCGTGGTGTATGAAGGGCAGCCTTCTTCGGCCAGGCGGCGGGCAATTAAGTTTGTGGAGTCAACTTCCTGAAAAAATTTTATTCCACGCTCTTCAAGGTGGCTTTTGTTTAACCGGTCCGGTTCTTCTTCCAGGCGGTAGCCGCAGTTCTGGCGGGCATTAATCCGGTATCCTGCCCGGCGCAGGCTACAAACCTGTTTCCACACCGCCGCCCGGCTGATGCCGAGTTCCTTGCTGATGCTACTGCCGGAGATGTAACGGTTCCGGTTGTTTTGCAGGTATTCCAAAATATTTGTTTTCATACTACCCCCGGGCACAATAGTTTGTTAGAATAGTATCGGAATGAAATGAGATTGTCAACCTGTGTTCAGGTTTTGGCGGTTTACAATCTTCCCGCCTGTTCGTCAGGGTTTGTAAAGACTAATTTTTTTTGTGCCTGTCCAACTTACGGCGACTGGTATTGTCCAGACTGCTTAAGAAAACTAAGGCGAACATAAAGTGCAGTTTTCTTGAGCAGGCTAAGCGGTTAAAATTTTTTTTGTCCAGATTTAGCTGCTGCAGCTCAGAAGAGAAAATCAATGGGACCAGGGCTTTAGAATAGCGGGTGGGTTTGTTTTGGGCCAGGTCAAAAAAAAAGCGCAGTTTGTTTAAACTTCGCTCAAGGATATATATAAAAAGAGGGGGTCAACTCACTTATTATTATAAGGTCAGAACATTACAGGATTATTACAAGGGCATTGTTTTTTAATTACATTTTTATCAAAACAATGTAAACTGACCTGATAAAATCAAACTGGTGCCGGTGGTCTCCGACAACTAAAAACTTTAGGCAATAATTAAAAATATAGAGACAAGAAATATTTTGCAGGACAAAATATACTTAAGGCGAATAGCTAAAAGCGGGATGATAGCAATGATTATTACTTTTTGGGGAAGTGGAAGGGGTTCCCGGAAAAGTTTAATAAATAATTAGTTCAGGAGGTTGTTTGATGTCTAAGAATGTCGAAGAAACAGTTACCACCGATGATACCCTAAAGGCGACGCTCAGCTTGATCAGGCAGGCGGTGGAACAGCTGGAGATGTCCAATGACGTCTACGAATGTCTTCGGGTACCGACCCGGTTCGTAGAAGCTGCCGTACCGGTAGAAATGGACGACGGCTCCATGAAAGTATTTACCGGCTACAGGTCACAGCATAACAATGTATTAGGGCCTTACAAGGGTGGAATCAGGTTTCATCCCGATTCAACCGCCGACGAGGTTAAAGCTCTTTCCATGTGGATGACGCTAAAGTGTGCCCTGGTCGGGACGCCTTTTGGCGGAGGCAAAGGGGCGGTTGTTTGTGATCCGCGGAAAATGTCAACCAAAGAGATTGAAAAAATTGCCAGGGGGTATGTCCGGGCCATGGGAACCGTACTCGGTCCGGAGACAGACATACCCGCCCCCGATGTTTATACCAACGCCCAGGTAATGGCCTGGATGGCCGATGAATATTCGACCATTATGCGAGAGCCAAACTTCGGGGTTGTTACCGGTAAGCCGATTGCCGTGGGCGGATGTGTGGGCCGTGAAGAAGCCACCTCCAGGGGTTGTGTCTATATCGCCAAGGAAGCGGCCCGTACTCTCGATATACCCGTCAAAGGGGCCAGGGTAGCGATTCAGGGCGCCGGCAACGTGGGCGGTTTTGCCGCCCTGCTGATGGCTGAAGAGGGTGCCAAGATCGTCGGAATCAGCGACTCCAGGAGCGGAGTTTACGATCCGGCCGGCCTGGATATTCAGCCTGTTATTGAGCATAAAAAGAGTACCGGCAGCCTGGACGGGATTACCGGGGTAAAGGAAATAACCAACGAAGAGCTCCTTGCCCTTGACTGCGATATCCTGATCCCGGCAGCGATGGAAAACCAGATTACCGGCAAAAATGCCGCCGATGTCAAGGCCAAAATAGTGGTGGAAGGCGCAAACGGTCCTACCACTCCCGAAGGAGACCAGATCCTGAAGGAAAACGATGTCCTGTTAGTGCCTGACGTAATGGCTAACAGCGGCGGGGTTACCGTATCCTATTTTGAGTGGGTCCAGAACAACTACGGCTTTAGCTGGGATTTTGCCACTGTTGACAAGCATCTTCGGGAAAAAATGGTGGAAGCATTTAGCAATGTCTACGGTTTTTACTGTGAAAGATGTGTTGGATCGGATATGCGAACCGGTGCTTACATGTATGCTATCAAGAAGTTAGCGGAAGCAATGCAGTACCGGGGCTGGATCCGGAATGGTATTTATACCTGAAAGCGGTAGCTTTAGCGCCTATAACTAAGATTTAATGATTAGAAAAGGGCTTTTTGGAGCAGGGGAGGGTTTAGTGCCTGCCCCTGCTTCGCCCGGCGGTTTGCTTATTATTTCAGAAAAATATAAGTTAGATGTAAATAAATTAAATATATAGAGAGATTTGTAGGATCTTATTGTTATTTCTAGCAAAATGGGAGATAGCACTGTAATTAGGTTTATTTGTATAAAATGCCAGGTTTGATTCAAAGGAGGATTTTTTTTGGCGCAAGCTAACAAAGGTGATCATACTGCGGATCTTTTTATCAAGGAAGAATGGTGTAAAGGATGCGGTATTTGTGTAGCTTTCTGTCCCAGGGAGGCTCTTTTTTTGGATGAAAAGAGTAAAGCCCAAAAAGATAAGGAAAAATGCACAATGTGCGGCATCTGTGAAACATTTTGCCCAGACTTTGCAATTTCATTGATCAAGAGGAGGCTTTCTGCAAATGCCGGAGACGAAACCGGTTTTGATGCAAGGGAATGAAGCCTGTGCTGAGGGAGCGATCAGTGCGGGAGTTCGTTTTTATGCCGGGTACCCTATAACTCCTTCTACAGAGGTAGCTGAACGGATGGCTGCGAGGCTGCCTGACCTGGGGGGAGTTTTTATTCAGATGGAGGATGAAATAGCCAGCATGGCTGCTGTAATCGGTGCCTCCATTGGCGGTATGAGAACTATTACCGCCACCAGCGGACCCGGTTTTTCACTGAAGCAGGAAAACATCGGTTATGCCATTATGGCCGAAATACCCTGCGTTATTGTTGATGTTCAGCGGATGGGGCCCAGTACAGGTGTTCCAACCGCCCCTTCACAGGGCGATGTAATGCAGGCCCGCTGGGGCACACACGGTGACCACCCTGTTATTGTGTTTTCACCCTCTTCGGTATACGAAACCTATTACCTCACTATAGCTGCTGTTAATTTAAGTCAAAAACTGAGACAGCCGGTTATATTGCTCTTGGATGAAGTAATCGGCCATATGAGGGAAAAGGTTACAATTCCCCGGGATAGTAAATTAATGGTGGAAAAGGTCAGCGATAAAGTACCTGCTGATTGGAAACCCTATGATGAGAAAGGGCTTACTCCCCTGGTTCCGTTTGGTTTTGGTCACTATTACCATGTGACCGGCCTGTTCCACGACCAGTATGGATTCCCCACCGGGGATCCGCCCCAGGTAGAACGGTCCCTGGACCGGATCCATGAGAAGCTGGAAAAATCGAGGGATGAAGTGGTGCTGACAAACTATATCGGCCACAAAGAGCCCCGGGTAGTGATTGTGACTTACGGTTGTTCAGTGCGTTCAGCCAGGGCGGTGGTTAAAAAAGCTTATTGGAATAACCGTCAACCTGTTGGACTTCTAAGCCTGCAGACCCTGTGGCCCTTCCCGGACCGCGAGGTAAAAGAACTTGCTAAGAAAGCCGATGTGATTATAGTGCCGGAAATGAATATGGGCCAGATCATTAGCGAAGTGGAACGTCATGTGAAAGGTGAAGCGGAGGTTATTCCGCTCAATCGTTATGATGGCGAGATGATCAGCCCGGATCAGATTTCTGACTTAATGGGGAGGTGGCTGTCATAGAACAGTTAACACAGGATTTTTTAAGGACCAAGAAGCTACCCCATATCTGGTGTCCCGGGTGTGGTAATGGAATTGTCACTGCGGCCCTGGTCAGGGCGATCGAAAGGGCTGATTACGACCAGCGTGATGTGGTGATCGTATCCGGTATCGGATGTTCTTCACGGGCGGCAGGGTATTTGAACTTCAACACCCTGCACACTACCCACGGCCGGGCCCTGGCCTTTGCCACCGGTTTGAAGATGGCCAGGCCTGAATTGAAGCTGTTTGTAATTATGGGTGACGGTGACTGCAGCGCTATCGGCGGCAATCACTTTATTCATTCGGCCAGGAGAAATATTGATTTGAATGCCATAGTAGTCAATAACCACATTTACGGTATGACCGGCGGCCAGCATTCCCCGCTGACCCCAACCGGTAAAAGGGCGACTACCGCTCCCCGTGGAACCCTGGAACGGGAATTTAACCTTTTAGATCTGGCCAGGGGAGCAGGCTCTACTTTTGGGGCCAGGGGCAATGCCGCTCAGCCCCGGCAGCTGGAACAGCTGATCGCAAGGGCTGCCAAACATAAAGGCTTTTCAGTAGTCGAAGCTCTTTCACCATGCCCGATTGCTTACGGCAGGAGAAACAAGCTGGGCGGGCCTGTTGACATGCTGAAAAATATGAAGGAAAGCAGCATTTCCATAGAACGGGCTGCCGGTAAGGAAGATTCTGAGCTGGAAGGTAAAACCATCACCGGGGTTATTTATCAAGATGAAGTTCCTGAATACGCCGCCGAGTACTATTATTCTATCGGTAAAGAAATACCGGTTAATACAGGCGGTTAACAAGCGGAGGGAATAGCTTTGGGTAACAGGCAGGAGATTTTATTGACCGGAGCCGGAGGACAGGGCCTGATCCTGGCCTCAATCATACTGGCCCAGGCTGCGGTCAACGATAACAAGAACGTGGTCCAGACCCAGTCTTATGGTCCGGAAGCACGTGGCGGAGCCAGCATGGCCGGTGTTATTATCGATATTGACTCAATTGAATATCCCAAGGTGGTTAATCCGACGGTACTGCTTTGCTTAAACCAGGCTTCTTTTAACAAGTACCTGCCCAAGATTAAGCAGGTCGGGGAATGCGTAGTGATCGTAGATTCAACTTTCGTCAGTGGGCCTTTCCGGGAAGAATATAAAGTGCAGAGCTACCCGATTACCCAAATGGCCAGGGAAAAACTGGGCAAAGAAGTTGTTGCCAATATGCTGGCCCTGGGTGTGCTCAATGCCGCTACCGGGCTTGTGGACCGGGAGATCTTTCGGGAAAGCATTTTTGAACTGGCCCCCAAGGGCAGCGGCGAGCTGAACCAGGAAGCCTTTGATCTGGGCTACCACCTTTATGAGCAGGGTTCCGGACGTGATGTTGGGCAGTCGGCGCAAACAAACCAATAACTGGCCGGCCCTGGTGTAGATGGAGCAGTAACCGGCATTATGCCGGTTTATACTGCGTGCATAAGGACTTTTTGTCTTTATAAAGTGATAATATGCTCATCGTAGTTTTAGTTTTACGATGAGCTTTTTAACGGGTGCTTTTGTTCGGACTTCTAAGCGAAAAGCTCTCCCGGCATTGGGGGCTGTTCTAAAGCCTGTACACTTGAACAGGGAGGATGATTTCTAAGCGTGGCTTATGTAATATTGCTTCTTTTTGTTGCTGCCCTGGTTGGACTGGGATTTTTGTTGCTACGGTTTATGATGGACCGCGCCATTAAGCAGGTCATCAAAACCTTCCGGGAGAAAGGGGCCCTGGATCCGGAGAATGCCAAAACCGGTCCTGAGCTAGGTTTGAAGAGCGCCTCTGAAACCAAAATAACCGACGGTATTTTCAAACCGCGGGATTATAAGCCCTATGTTTTTGACTCTTTGTTCCAGTTGAACATAATTCGGATCACAGATGACGGAAGGTATTATATGTCCGAGCAAACCCTGCAATCTTCAAATTTATCAAAATATGCCTGAAGTTATTGATAAATCCTCGGTCAGGATTGACTTTCAAGGCGTAAAATAATACTATTTATAAGACCGGAACAAAATGTTCAACCATACTTGTAGCAAATAACCCGGGTTAATAGCTGCTGCTTCTAACCGCCAGATAATATGGGGTGATACTGTGACTGATAATATGCTGCCGCCTGTGTACGATCCTGATGCAGTTGAATTGGAAAGATATCATTTTTGGCTAGCAGGAAATTATTTCCGTGCTTCCGGCAATCCCGATAAGACTCCTTTTACCATAGTTATACCACCACCCAATGTTACCGGATCCCTGCATATGGGCCATGCCTTGAATAATACCGTCCAGGATGTCTTGGTGCGCCGCCGCAGGATGCAGGGATTTGACACCCTGTGGCTGCCCGGTTGCGATCATGCCGGCATTGCCACTCAGAATGTGGTCGAAAAGCACCTGGCTGAAGAAGGCATAGACAGCCGGGAACTGGGCCGTGAAAAATTTCTGGAGAGGGTCTGGGCCTGGAAGGATACCTACCAGGAGCGGATTACCAGGCAGCTGCACCGTCTCGGCTGCTCCTGTGATTGGTCGCGGGAGCGCTTTACGATGGACGAAGGCTGCTCGCGGGCGGTACGCAAAGTATTTGTCGATTTATACCACCAGGGCTTGATTTATCGCGGTGATTATATGATCAACTGGTGTGCGCGCTGCTCGACCGCCCTGTCTGATATAGAGGTGGAGCATGAGAACGAAGCTTCGACCATTACCCATATCAAGTATCCCCTGGCTGAAAATGGCAAGATGATAACCGTGGCTACTACCCGTCCCGAATCTATGCTCGGGGATACTGCTGTTGCAGTTCATCCTGACGATGATCGCTACCGGGACCTGATCGGCAAGAAGGTTATCCTGCCCCTGCTTGAGCGGGAAATACCTATTGTGGCTGATGATTATGTCGCCCCAGAATTTGGCAGCGGTGCTGTTAAAGTAACTCCCGGCCATGATCCCAATGACTTTGCTATTGGACAGCGCCACAACCTGGAAGTAATTAAGGTGATCGGTGAGGATGCCAAAATGACAGCTGCAGCCGGGCCTTATGAGGGCATGGACCGCTTCGAGTGCCGCCGCCAGGTAGTTGAAGATCTAAAGGCTGAAGGATTAATTGAGAGAATTGAAGACTACGAGCACTCTGTCGGTCACTGCCAGCGCTGTGATACGGTGGTTGAACCGCTTATTTCCCGCCAGTGGTTCGTAAAGATGAAACCGCTGGCCCGACCGGCCCTGGAAGCGGTTAAAGAGGGGCGCACCGAATTTGTTCCGCCCCGTTTTACCCGCGTATACAATGAGTGGCTGGAGAATATCCGCGACTGGTGCATATCGCGCCAGATCTGGTGGGGCCACCGCATCCCGGCCTGGTATTGCGATTGCGGAGAGGTTATTGTGACTTATGAAGATCCGGAAAAATGCCCCTCCTGCAGCAGCAGCAACCTGGTGCAGGATCCGGATGTTCTCGATACCTGGTTTAGTTCGGCTTTGTGGCCCTTTTCTACCCTGGGTTGGCCTGATAATACACCCGACTTGAAGCATTTTTATCCCACCAGCGTCCTGGTGACCGGTTACGACATTATTTTCTTCTGGGTTGCCCGGATGATGTTCATGGGTTTGGCCTTTATGAAAGATGTTCCTTTCCGAACAGTTTATATAACCGGGCTTGTTCGGGACGCCCTGGGTCGTAAGATGAGCAAATCCCTGGGTAACGGGGTTGACCCTCTTGAAGTTATTGAAAATTACGGGGCGGACACACTGCGTTTTACCCTGATTACCGGTCAGGCTCCGGGTAATGATCAGCGTTTCAGGCAGGAAAGTGTGGAAGCGGGACGCAATTTTGCCAACAAGATCTGGAACGCATCTCGTTTTGTCCTCATGAATCTTGGAGATCAGCAAAATAGTGGAGAACAGCCGGCACAGTTTGACCCGGATCAGCTGCCGGATGACCTGAACCGGGCCGACCGCTGGATCCTGCACCGCTTTAATGAAACTGTCAAAAGGGCCAATGCATTATTTGAAGAATATGAGCTGGGCGAAGCCGCCCGCTTGATTTATGAATACCTGTGGAACGATTTTTGTGACTGGTATGTTGAGATCAGCAAGTACCATCTCTACCGGGATGGAGCAGGTGCAGATGTAGAGAAGGATCGCATTCGGACCAGGAGCATCCTGGTTTACCTGCTCGACGGGGTAATGCGGATCCTCCATCCCTTTATGCCCTTTATTTCTGAGGAAATATGGCAGCAGCTGCCGAACCGCAGGGAAGAAGCCCTGGTGGTTGCAGCCTGGCCAGAACCTGCTGAAAAGCTGGTTTTCCCCCGGGAAGCTGAAGAGATGGATCTTTTGCAGGAAGTGGTGAGGGCGATCAGGAACCTGCGCAGCCAGGTCAAACTTGCTCCCGACCAGAAGGCCCCGGTTATAGTCAGAGCGGGAGGGCACTCTGCCACCTGCCTGAAAGAAGAAGCTCATCAGGTCAAACGGCTGGCTTCCGTGGATAAACTGGACATTGATCCCGATGCTGAAAAACCGAAACAGGCCCTGACGGCTATTATCGGTGAAACTATAGAAGTTTACCTGCCCCTGGAAGGTGTGATCGATCTCGGTGCGGAAAAAGCTCGCTTGCAAAAAGAACTTGACCAGGTGGAAGCGGAAATCAAGCGGACCGAGGGTAAGCTGAGCAGCGAAGGTTTTCTCAACAAGGCTCCGGCTGAAGTTGTAGCCAGGGAAAGATCCCGCCGTGAAGAGCAGGAAGCGAAATTACAAAAATTAAAGCAGAGACTGCAGGAGTTAAGCTAGTTGATGAACAGTGAACAGCGTTACCGGGAAGCCCTGGAGTGGATTCATGGCCTCAGCCGGTTTGGATGCAAGCCGGGTTTGCAAAGGATGGAAGCCATGCTCGACCTGATCGATAATCCGCATCGACAGGGTGATTATGTCCATATAGCGGGTACCAATGGTAAAGGTTCCACTGCCGCCGTTCTTGCTTCGCTTTTAAGTACGGCCGGTTACAGGATTGGCCTTTATACCTCACCTTACCTGCTTTCTTTTACCAACCGGATGGCCATTAACGGGCAAGATATAGAGCCTGGCGAGTTGGTAGATCTGGTCGAGTATATCAGGCCGATCGTTGAAGAGGTTACTGCGGATGATCGCTACGGCCAGCCGACCGAATTTGAGGTGGTTACGGTTCTGGCCCTGACTTACTTTGCCCGGAAGAAGGTCGACCTGGTGGTTCTGGAAGTCGGGCTCGGAGGTCGGCTTGATGCCACCAATGTAGTCACTCCCCTGTTAAGCATCATCACCAATGTTGATTTGGAACATACCGAGGTGCTTGGCGATACAGTGGAGGCAGTCGCTTCTGAAAAAGCGGGGATCATAAAACCGGGTGTGCCGGTTCTCACGGCCAGTGATGATCCCATAGTTCTAAACGTTATAAAAAACAGGGCTACTGCGCTTGACGCTTCATTGTACTGCTTGTTTGCGCCCTGTGTAAATGGAGCGGGGAAGGTTGGCAGGCCTGTATTTAACCCCCGGGTTATTACCGACCGGGGGCAATCTTTTGACTACAGCGGTTTCTACAGTTCATACAGCAATCTGTTCATTCCCCTGCGGGGCCGTTACCAGGTTTGCAATGCTGTAACCGCCCTGGCGGCGGTTGAGCTCCTGGCCAAGCAGGGATTTGTGGTTGCAGAAAAGGCGATAAGGCAGGGCCTGGCTGAAACCCACTGGCCGGGGCGCCTGGAATTACTTAAAGATAGCCCGAAACTGGTACTGGACGGGGCTCATAATCCGGCTGCTATCAAGCAAATGGCCCTGGCGATCCCTGAGTATTTTAATTTCAGCCGCCTGATCCTGGTTTTCGGTATTATGGCTGATAAAGATGCGCCGGCGATGATGGCGGCTATTTTTCCGCTTGCCGAGCGGGTCATTTTCACCAGGGCTTCTATACCACGGGCTGCCGACCCGAACAGGTTGTTTGAAATTGCCCTGGATAGAACTGGTTTAGACCGGGATAGGGCCGAGGTTATTGAAGATATCGGGGGTGCCCTTGATAGGGCTTTAAGCGAAGCCGCACCCGAGGACATGGTGCTTGTAACCGGTTCTTTCTATACCGTCAGTGATGCCCGGGCTTACTGGGTCCAGCCGGTTAAATGACCCCCGGTCTTGTTTCCGGCAAATTGGCATACATGAGAATATTTCTAAAAAGGTGATTTATTATATTTTTAATCAGGGCTATAAAAAGCGGTTTTTTAGAAGGACTTTGCAATTATTTAACGAAAGTAAGTTAAGTTAATTTGTATAAATGTATTTTTTTATTTATACCCAAAAGGATCCTGCCGTCAATGATGTAAAAGGCAGCAAACTAGCTGGAAAGGGTGAAGATAAAAATGGCCGAGTCGTCTTTTCAGGGAGGCGTTCATCCTGATTATAATAAAGAGTCCACCTCAACGCTGGCCATTGTGGAAATGCCTTTACCGCAAAAGGTGGTTGTGCCGATGCAGCAGCATATCGGCGCTCCTTGCGAGCTTTTAGCTGATGTAGAAGAGATAGGAAAAGGCTGCGAGGTCAAGGTGGGCCAGAAGCTTGGTGATAATAAAGGTTTTGTTTCAGCACCCGTTCATGCTCCTATTTCCGGGACAGTCACCGATATCGGCCCTTACAACCATCCCCTGGGCATGAAAATTAAAGCGGTAACGATTGAATCGGACGGCCGGGACGAGTGGGCGGAGAATATCAAACCGGCCGGACAGCTGGAAGATCTCTCTCCAGATGATATCCGTAAAATTGTTCGTGAAGCCGGTATTGTCGGCCTTGGAGGGGCAACTTTCCCTGCCCACGTCAAGCTTTCACCCCCGGAAGACAAACCGATTGATGTGGTTATAATCAACGGCGCCGAGTGTGAGCCCTACTTAACAGCCGATCACCGGGTTATGCTCGAAAAGGCGGAAGAAATAATCTTTGGCCTGAAGGCAATGATGAAAGCGCTAAATGCATCTGAGGGGATTATCGGAGTTGAGGATAACAAGCCCGATGCCTTAAAACAGATGGAACGCCTGGTGGGTGAAGAAGAAAATATCAGGGTTTGCTCCCTGCCAACAAAATACCCGCAGGGAGCTGAAAAAATGCTGATCTATGCTACCACCGGACGGGTAGTTCCGGCCGGTGATTTGCCGATGGAGGTTGGCATTGTAAACCACAATGTCGGCACCGCTGTGGCTATTACCCGGGCGATCAAAGAAGGAAAGCCCCTGGTTGAAAGGGTTTTGACTGTAACCGGTTCCGGGATCAATAAGCCGGCCAATCTTCAGGTTCGGCTGGGAACTCTTGTTTCTGAGATTCTGGAATACTGCGGGGGTATCAGCGACTATACTCTTAAGCTGGTAATAGGAGGCCCATTGATGGGACTGGCCCAACCGAATGCTGATGTTCCGGTGATCAAGGGAACTTCTGGTATCCTTGCTTTAACCGACGAAGACGTATACCTGGCCGAAAGCAGCCCCTGTATCAGGTGCGCCAAGTGCGTTGCCGTTTGCCCGATGAACCTGATGCCCACTTCTATTGCCCAGGCTGCGGAGCACGGTGATTTTAAGCGGGCAGAGAAGCTTTATGCCCTTGATTGTTTTGAATGCGGTTGCTGTTCTTTTATCTGCCCTTCAAAAATTCCGCTGGTCCAATGGATCAGGATTGGTAAAAATGAAATTATGAAAAGGAAGAATAAATAATTCTGCTCTCCGGGAAAGGATGTGATGGTCATAAACGAAAAACTAATTGTATCATCATCACCGCATATTAGATCGGTAGAATCGGTCCAGAGCGTGATGATCGATGTATTGATTGCTCTTTTCCCAGCAGCCTTGATGGCAGTACTCCTGTTTGGTTACCGGGCTCTCATGACGATTATAATCGCGGTAGTTTCCGCCATGCTGGTGGAAGCAGTCTGGCGCCGCAAGCGTGATATATTCAGTGACGGCAGTGCGGCGGTAACCGGTTTGCTGCTGGCCCTGACCCTCCCGGCCGCAGTGCCCTGGTGGTTGGTAGCTGCCGGTTCGGCATCTGCAATCATTATCGGTAAGCAGGTTTTTGGCGGGATCGGCTATAACATATTTAACCCCGCCCTGGTCGGTCGGGCCATCCTGGTAGTTTCATGGGGTGCCCATATGGCCGGTGACATCTGGCCTTCGCCGCAGCCGTTTGCTTTTGGTTTCGATGTTGCTACCGTAACGGGAGCAACTGTGCTGGCTGCACCGGAAATGGCTGTAACTTTTAGCCTGCCGGAGCTGTTCATCGGCAATATTGCCGGCAGCCTGGGCGAAACTTCTGCCCTGGCTCTCCTGATCGGAGGAGTCTGGTTGGTCTACAAGGGACATATTGATTACAGGATCCCGGGCGGTTTTATTGGGACCGTCTTTGTCATGGGGCTGCTTTTTGGTGGAGGTTTTTATGGCAATATCTTTACAACCGGCCTTTTTCATGTCTTTGCCGGTGGGGTTATGATTGGCGCCATATTCATGGCTACTGACTTTGTTACCACTCCGGTTACCCCGGCTGGAAGGCTAATTTTTGGTATCGGCTGCGGCCTGATCACAATGTTGATCAGGTTGTGGGGAACTCTTCCCGAAGGGGTGACCTTTGCAATCCTGTTAATGAATGCGGTGACGCCGATCATAGATAACTTTACAATACCCCGGCAATTCGGGGGGGTGAGAAAAAGTGCGTGAAGTAATGCGTTTATCGATACCCCTGGCTGTTGTCGCCATCGTATCGGCGGCCCTGCTGACCGGGGTGCATAATGTAACTGAACCGGTAATCAGGGAAAGGGAACAGCAGGAATACCTGGAAGCCCTGGAAAGGTTTTTCCCGGCTCTTGATGATTTTGAAACTGAAGAAATTAACGGTGATCAATTCGACCTGGTTTATGACCAGGACGGGGAAAAACTGGGAGTTATGGCTGCAGTGCAAACCCAGGGCTATGAAGGGACGATTACCTATAACCTGGCAGTTGATGCTGAAGCCGAAATTATTGGCATCCTGGTGGTTTCCCATTCCGAAACACCGGGAATCGGTGATGTGATCACCACCGATAATTTCCAGGAACAATTCATTGGTAAAAGTTTTGAAGATCCCCTTGAGGCTGGTGAAGATGTCGATACGGTTAGCGGGGCTACTATAAGCACTGAGGCGATGATTGGCTCAATCAGGCGTACTGTTACCACCATCGGCGAAAATTTTTTAGGTAAAGAAAGACAGGCTTTTGGCCTTGAAGATTTAACCGATGGAGTATACCGGGGCAGTGTAGAAGGGACCTACGGTGACCTGGTGGTTGAGGTTGAATTTAGAGATGGCAGGATCCAGGCTATAGAAGTCATAGAGCAGAATGAAACGGAAGCTTATTTTATGGAAGTTTATCCGGAAATACCCGAAAAGATTATCGAAGAACAAGAACTAGCAGTTGATGTGCAGAGCGGCGCGACTTTGAGTGCCGAAAGAATTGTAGCCGCAGTGAGGAATGCCCTGGAGGGCGCTCCTGAAGGCGAAGGCGGTGATAACTAATGAGTGCTCCTAATCCATATTTAGATGATCTATCCAAGGGAATAATCAAGGAAAACCCCGTATTTCGTATGCTGCTGGGGATGTGCCCTGTCCTGGGTGTCACCGGATATTTCATCAACGGCCTGGGTATGGGCCTGGCGGCGACAGCTGTCCTGATTGCTTCTAACGTGGTCATTGCCGCTTTAAAAAATTTTATTCCACCCCAGGTCCGGATTCCCTGCTTTATTGTGGTTATAGCTACGTTCGTCACGATTATTGAAATGGTTTTACAGGCATTCCAGCCTGTCCTTTATGAAGCTCTGGGGGTGTTTGTTCCCCTGATCGTTGTGAACTGTGTTATCCTGGGCCGGGCCGAAGCATTTGCCAGCAAGAAACCGGTCCTGCGGGCCCTGGTAGACGGTGTCGGGGTAGGGCTGGGTTTTACCCTGGCCCTCGGTATCCTGGCCCTGGTTAGGGAAGTAGCGGGTCAGGGTACGATTATGGGCCCCGATCCGGAAAGTGCAATTCTGCTTTTTGGCCAGGGATTTCAACCGATGGGTTTATTCGGCCAGCCGCCTGGAGCATTTATCGCGCTTGGACTGCTGCTTGGCCTGACCAATGTGATTTTTAAGAAGTTCAATATCTAAAGAAATACCGGTTTTGCAGATATAAGGGTTAAGCATATTAAAAAGAGAGCTACCGGTGGCAGGAGGTTTTTATGGAAACACTGTTATCAATAATATTTATCTATATCCTGGTAGATAACTTTGTATTGCAGCGATTTTTTGGGATCTGTCCTTTCCTCGGGGTATCCAGAAAAATGGAAACAGCTGTCGGCATGAGTATGGCAGTGATCTTTGTTATGACCATGGCAACTCTTGTTACCTGGCTGCTTTATACTTTTGTTCTTGTGCAGTTTAACCTGGAATATTTACAAATCGTTACCTTTATCCTGGTGATCGCCTCCCTGGTTCAGCTTGTGGAAACACCCCTGCGTAAAATCAGCCCGACCCTCTACCAGGGGCTTGGTATTTTTCTCCCCCTGATTACCACCAACTGTGCCATTATGGCGGTGGCTCTTTTGGCGGTAAGGGAAGAATTTGCATTTATTGAAGCAGTGGTTTTCGGGGTTGCGGCATCGCTTGGTTTTTCCCTGGCTCTTGTGATTATGGCCGGGATCAGGGAGCGCCTGGAGCTGGCCAACATACCTGATGTTTTGCAAGGCTCAGCGGTTACCCTGATTACTGCGGGAATTCTTTCCCTTGCTTTCCAGGGATTCAGGGGTATGCTGACTTTATAACAGACATGAGCTTGCAGTTTTTTAAGTAATTATTTATTACGAGGTGAATTTAGGGTGCAGATATTATATGCAATTATCGCCCTGGGCTTGATTGGCCTGGCTTTTGGAATCCTTCTCTCCATGGCAGCTAAAGTGTTTGCTGTTAAGGGAGATCCCAGGGTGGATAAAGTTAAAGATGTTCTTCCCGGGGCCAACTGCGGCGCCTGTGGTTATGCCGGTTGTGTCCAGTTCGCTGAAGCTGTGGTAAGAGGGGAAGCCGATCCCGCCGGCTGTATTCCCGGGGGACGCGATACCGCCAGTGCCCTGGCCGCAGAGCTGGGACTGGAAATGGCCGAAACAGAGCCGCTGGTGGCGACTGTATTTTGTATCGGGGATAATGAAAAAGCGGCTGATTTGTTCATATATGACGGTGTGGAGGATTGTGCTGTTGCCGGGATTTTTAACGGGGGCTTTAAAGCCTGTATGTATGGCTGCCTGGGCCTTGGGAATTGTGTCAGGGCCTGTCCTTTTGAAGCAATCGAAATGGGCAGCCACGGCCTGCCGGTTGTTGACCAGGAAGCCTGTACCGGCTGCGGTCTGTGTGTGAATGCCTGCCCGCGTGATTTGATAAAAACCCTGCCCCGCGGGTCAAACCAGGGGCACCTGGTATTGTGCAGTTCTCATGGTCGGGGTAAAAGTGTTTCCAAAGTTTGTTCGGTGGGCTGCATAGCCTGCAAGGCTTGCGTAAAAGCCTGTCCGCAGGAAGCTATAGACATGGAAGAAAAGCTGGCTGTAATCGATCTTGACAAATGCGATGATTGCGGCGAGTGCGTGCCTGTTTGTCCGCCGGGAACTATTTACCCGCGCACGGCAATACCCAGGAACCTGGCAGACGTCGAAAGCAGGCCTGCTGCTGCCGTATCTGAAGAGGGCAGTTGATAGACACGGTTCTATAGTTGTTGGAGCATGTGAAATAATTATTATGCCTGCTGTTTTATCAGTAAATAACTAACCGGGTGGCTGATTTGAAATGAGCAAACAATGGTTGAATTACATCGGTATAACCCTGATCCTGTTCACTTTTTGGATTGCTGTCAGCGGTCAGCTGCATGTGCCCCAGCTGGCGGTAGGCCTGGCTGCTTCAGCTTTCATAGTTTTTTTTAACCGCAACTTGATCATTACCGCTCGGGACAGGCCTCCGGTTACCATTAAGAATGTCTTCTGGATTATTGGTTACTTTTTTAAATTACTCAGGGACATCCTGATTGCCAACTTCCAGGTGGCTTATCTTGTTCTGCATCCAAAGATGCCCATTGTTCCCACCATGGTGCCGATGCGGGTGGACATAGATAGTGTGGCCAGCCGCGTGCTGCTGGGTAATTCAATTACGCTCTGCCCGGGAACATTAACGGTGCTGGCGGATGAAAAAGACTTTCTCATCCATGCATTGACGGTGGAAAGCGGCGAGGCTATTACACAGTGGCATCCTATTACCAGGCTTCAGCAGATGGAGCGTGAATAAAAATGATCTATGAACAGATCCTTGATTATTTATACACTATCGGGGCAATCCTGGTTATGCTCATGATCTTTTTTTCCATGATCAGGGCCCTGGCCGGGCCGACAGCGCCGGACCGGGTAGTGGCGATCAATATCATCACCACTTATACCCTGATTATCATTACCTTGATTGCCCGCATTTATGAACAGGTCTATTTCCTTGATATCGCCATGGTATATGCCCTGATGGGCTTTATTACCACTATTGGCGTGGCCAAGTACCTGGAGAAAGGAGCCCTGGACTGATCGACGCCGTGCTGAATATCATACTGTATATTGCTTCAATAATTTCGTTCATCATTGGGTTATTTTTCCTGGCAGTTGCAACCATTGGTTTACTGCGTCTGCCTGATATTTACAACCGGCTTCATGCGACGACCAAGTGCGACACCCTGGGGGCGGGCCTGGTCCTTTTGTCCCTTGCCTTGCAGAGTGAACTGGCAGTTGCGATCAGGCTGGCTCTCTTAATTATTTTCATTGTAATTACCAACCCGACGGCTGCCCATGTTATCGCCAGGGCTGCCTATAGAACCGGGATTACTCCCTTAATCGGCAGGAGTGAGTCGGATGGTTGATGTGTTGACTGAAGTCTTAAATGTTTTGTTACTACTGTTTTTAGTGGTTTGCGCAATTGCTGTAGCCCAGATCCGTGATATGCTCAGCGCCGTGATTGTGTTTGCTTCTTTTGGCTTGATTATGGCTATTGTCTGGCAGCAGCTTAGCTCACCCGACGTGGCCATGGTTGAAGCAGCACTTGGCACCGGGGTTACCACCTTGCTTTTGATAGCAGCTATCAGCAAAACCAGGCGGGCCGAGTGAGTATCCTTGGTATCCTTGAGGGGGGATATTTAAATGGAAGATATTCTGTTTATAATTATCGCGGCTATTTTTGCCATGCGTTACCTATTACGGCTTCAAGCCCGCGGTGTATTCACGATTTTGCTGGTCGGCTTAATCGGTTTTTTCTTCAGCTTTACAGTTGCGGAAATGCCGCCCTTTGGTGACCCTAATAACCCGGTTTTTAATGAAATTCCAGCCCGTTATATGGGCGAAGGGATAGCAGATACTGGAGCCGTCAATATTGTTAGCAGTGTTATTATCGATTACCGCGCTTTTGACACCCTGGGTGAGGCAACGGTCCTTTTCGTGGCTATAGCTGCGGTAATTGCTACCTTAAAATCTCACTAGCGAGGAGGCAGGTTAACGTGGAAGATCAAATTGTTCGGATCACCAGCAGGCTTGTAGCGCCTTTTATCCAGGTGTACGGTATCTATGTTATCCTGCACGGACACCTGTCGCCTGGTGGGGGATTTTCAGGAGGAGCAATATTTGGGGCCAGCCTGGTCCTGGTTGCCCTGTCATTCAACCTTGAAGTTGGAGCCAAGCAGATTTCACATGCTACAGCATCCGTCCTGGAAAGCGGTGGAGCGCTTGGCTTTGTTATAACCGGGCTGGTGGGGGTGGCCGTAGGAGCCAACTTTTTGGCCAACCGGGCGGCCGGGTTCCCCCTTGGTGAAACCGGGGAGTTTTTTAGCGCGGGAGCGATATTTATTATTACAGCTTTCCTCGGGGTTAAGGTGGCCAGCACAATTGTAACCCTGTTCTATAACATTATCGAGGGGGAAGATAAAAGTGGAGATGCTCATTAAGATTGTCCACAACTA
This sequence comes from Syntrophomonadaceae bacterium, assembly GCA_003550645.1. Taxonomy (GTDB): domain Bacteria; phylum Bacillota; class Dethiobacteria; order DTU022; family DTU022; genus B1SED10-74M. The sequence goes on from PUKV01000169.1 coordinate 40,456, forward strand.
TTATTACATGGTGGCGATCCTGTTATTTGTTATTGGCATGCACACCATGCTTACACACTCGAACCTGATCAAAAAGGTGATCGCCATGAATATCATGGACACCTCGGTGTTTTTAATGTTTGTTGCAGTCGGTTACACTTACGGGGGAGCGGCACCGATTATTACTGCTCCGGCCAACGAAGTCCTGTATGTAAACCCTCTTCCAGGATCCCTGATGCTGACCGGGATTGTTGTCGCTGTCAGTATTACCGCTTATGCTTTAAGCCTGGTCGTGAAAATATATCGTTACTATGGAACTGTTGATTATGATGAAATTTGCCTGATAAGGAGCCAGGAGTAGTGGGATTAACAAATCATTTTCCAGCCTTAATCTTAGCAATTCTCTTAAGCATATCGTTCTTGTCCCCGATTTTGTACCGCTAGGCCAGAAAATTTAGTGCACCGGCCTTGATCACTTCGCTGTTCCTGGCCCTGGTAATGGCGATTTACCTTCTGGTCCAGGTTTACCAGGTTGGTGAATTTTCTTATTACATGGGTGGATGGCCTCCACCCTGGGGCATTGAGTTAAAAGTGAATCTGATCCGGGTTTACATGCTGCTGGTTGTCCTGGCCGTCAGCCTCTGGATCATGGTTTATGCTTTAAAAGACCTGGAACACGAACTTAAAACGGAGGTGCTGGGTTGGTACTATACCCTCTATGCCCTGGTTGTCGGTTCTATGGCCGGAATGACCCTGACCAACGATCTCTTTAACCTGTTTGTGTTAATGGAAATATGCGCTATCTCAGCCTGTGCCATTATTTCTATTAAGGAAGATCGCGCCTGCCTGGAGGCAAGCTTTAAATACTTGATCCTGAGCGCCATGGGAACCGGTTGTTTTTTGCTGGGAGTGGCCATGCTTTACATGGTTACCGGACATATGAATTACGACCTGGTGAATGAGTACCTGCCTGCTGCCGTGGAGCAGTATCCAAATAATATGTTTGCTGCTTCAGCCTTGTTTATTGTAGCCTTTGGGACCAAGGCGGCCCTGTTTCCGCTCCATGTCTGGCTGCCCGATGCGCATGCTTCGGCGCCTTCACCTTCGAGCGCCATGCTTTCAGGCCTGGTGATTAAGATATATGCTTTTGCCTTGTTTATTGTTTTTTACCAGATATTTCCTCGCCCGCTGCTCGAATCAATACCGCTCAATGAAATTGTGCTCTGGCTCGCTTCAATGGGGATTATGTTTGGTTCGATATTTGCCATGGTCCAGGTGGATTTGAAGAAGATGCTTGCTTACTCCAGTATTGGCCAAATCGGGTATGTTTTTTTGGGAATCGGGCTTGATGATACTATTGCCATTTCCGGCGGTTTTTATCATTTGCTTGTCCATGCGATCATGAAGTCGATGCTTTTTATGTGTGCCGGGGTAATTATTTATTCTACCGGCATTCGCCAGATCAAGCAGCTGGGCGGGATCGGGCAGGTTTTGCCGATAACTATGTTTGCCTTCACCATTGGAAGCGCTTCCATGATTGGCATACCCGGGACCGGGGGCCTGATCAGCAAATGGTACCTCGCCCTGGGGGCCCTGGAAATCGGACGTCCTATTTTCGTGGTTATAATTCTGGCCAGCAGTTTGTTGAATGCTGTTTATTATATGCCCATTATCG